>NZ_BAABMI010000010.1:0-74878 GCF_054785195.1 Secundilactobacillus muriivasis
AAAACAACTGTTACTGGTGTAGTTAATCCAGATGGAACGATTACGACAACGGAGACGGTTAAGTATACGCCGACCGCAGTTAAGGGCACGGTTACAATCCCAACCACCACGATCAATGGTGATGGTGACACGATCGCTACTGAATCAATGACGAGCACACCAGTTAGTGGCCTGACCGGTGACAAGGTAACGGTCACTGTCCCAACAAAGCAAGGCTATACCCCGAATAAAACCACGGTTACGGGTGTGGTTAATCCAGATGGCACTATCACAACCATAGATAAAGTGACATACAAACCAAATCCAGCAAGCAACACGGTTACAATCCCAACCACCACGATCGATGGTGACGGTGACACGATTGACACGAACCCAGTCACAAGTACACCAGTTAATGGTGTTACCGGTGATAAAGTTACCGTACCAGTACCAACCAAGGAAGGCTACACGCCAAATGAAACAACTGTTACGGGTGTGGTTAATCCAGATGGCACCATCACAACCACGGACAAGGTGACATACAAACCAAATCCAGCAAGCAACACGGTTACAATCCCAACCACCACGATCAATGGTGATGGTGACACGATTGCTACTGAGTCAATGACGAGTACACCGGTCAGTGGTGTGACTGGCGATATAGTTACAGTACCAGTACCGCCAAAGCCAGGTTACACGCCAGATAAGGCCACGGTCACTGGGATAGTCAATCCAGATGGTACGATCACCACCACGGAAAAGGTTAACTACAGCCCGAACCCAGTAAACGACACGATTTCAATTCCAGCAACAACGTTTAACGGCGATGGTGGTACGATCGATACTGAACCAGTGACGAGCGCGTCAGTCAATGGCGTTACCGGTGACAAGGTCACGGTAGCTGTTCCAACTAAGCAAGGCTACCACCCAAATATGGATACGATCACCGGTGTCATTAATCCAGATGGCACGATTACCACTACGGACAAGGTCACGTACACGCCAGACACGGTTAAAAACACGGTTTCAATCTCGACAACAACGGATAATAGTGCTGGTGAGCCAGTTTCAACAAAGACGGTCACCAGTACCCCAGTCACTGCTGAGACAGGCGATGCTGTGATTGTTGATGTGCCAACGAAACTAGGGTATACGCCAAATCGGCGCACGGTTCTTGGTATCGTTAATCCGAACGGTACAATCACCACTGTGGATAAGGTCACGTATGACCCTAACCCAGTTGAGACAACCGTATCGATTCCAAGTGCTACGCTTGATAGCACAGGTGATCCAGTGAATAAGCAACCGGTGACGAGCGCACCAGTTGATGGTAGCACGGGTGATACGGTGACGGTGGATGTGCCTACTAAGCCGGGATATACCCCAAGTCAAAGTACCGTGACAGGGACGGTCAACCCGGACGGCACGATTACGACCAAGGATAAAGTGACGTACACGCCAAATGCAGTCACGAACACGGTTTCAATTCCAAGCACGACGTTGACTAGTGCGGGAACGCCAGTTGACAACCAACCAGTGACAAGCGCACCGGTCGATGGTCATACGGGCGATACCGTCACAGTGGCTGTGCCAACTAAGCCAGGGTACACGCCAAGTCAAACGACCGTGACGGGAACAATCAACCCGGATGGCACGATTACGACCAAGGATAAAGTGACATACACGCCAAATGCGGTCACGAACACGGTATCAATTCCAAGTACCACGGTTGACAGCACTGGCACACCGGTCGACACCGAACCAGTTATCAGCGCACCAATTAACGGCCATACGGGTGACACAGTCGAAGTTGATGTGCCAACTAAGCCAGGGTACACACCAAGTCAGGCAACCGTGACTGGCACCATTGAACCTGATGGCAGTATTTCAACCAAGGATAAGGTAACGTATACGCCAAATACCGTGACGGCGACGGTCTCAATTCCAAGCACGACGTTGGATAGTAATGGCGAACCCACAACTGATGCGCCAGTGATGAGCGCTAACGTTACTGGTAAGACGGGTGACAGCATCACCATTCCGGTACCGACTAAGCCGGGTTACACGCCAAATCAAACGACCATTACGGGTGTCATCAATCCAGATGGCACGATCACGACTAAGGATAAGGTGACGTACACGCCAAATACGGTAACTGGCACGATTGCAATTTCAACGCAAACGATTGGCGGTGACGGGAAGACTACGCCAACTGATCCAGTAACGAGTCAGCCAGTCACCGGCAAGACGGGCGATACCGTAACGGTTGCAGTACCAAATAAACCAGGTTACACGGCTGATAAGACGACCGTCACGGGTACGATCAATCCAGATGGGACAATCACCACCACGGAAGTTGTCACATACACCCTGATTCCAGTGATGGACACGACTGAAACCACTAATGATCAAGCACAAGACTCCGTACCAGTTGCCTCGATGGCAGTGACACCGGGTACGGTAGCGTCTGATGATGCGCTTGACGCCATCACGGAGACAACGGATGACGATGAGGCTGAAGCGGCAGCGACTACGAAACATGATGGAACGGAAGCGCACACAGCTCGGCACACTACAGGTCAATCAGTTGACCAGTTAACGTCAGATGAGCGGGCGAGCCAAATTGGTGGCCTCGCCGGAACAACTAACGCTGAGCAGGCAACGTTGACCGCGGTTAACGAAAATCAGGCAGGTGACACAACATCAACAACCACTAACCAGAATCAACTGCCACAAACGGATGAGCACGCAACAACCACGGCTGAATCAGCAGGTTTGATCATGCTTGGATTGAGTGGACTGCTTGGCTTACTGGGCATTAGAAAGAAACGGGAGGATGAGGATTAACTCAAAGTATTTAGATTGAATGATTAAAAAAGGCGGGCTGGTTTCCAATTTGGAAATCAGCCCGCCTTTAATGATGGGCAATTATAGGAGCACCGTAATCAGTACCCAAACGCTAACAACTTGGAGCAGGAGCACGCCACCGCCGTAAAAGGCTAGTTTCTTACCAGCCTTTACGAACGCCGCAAAGTTTAGCCGTAAACCAATTGCGGCCAGGGCGGTCACTTCGCACCAGCCACTGAGAAAGTGGGCTGAGTTTGAAATGATGGGATTAAAGTGCACCCAAGAGTTTAACGTACAGAGCACAACGAAGCCGACAACGTACCATGGGAGCGCGCGTTTTAAATTAGCACTGATATTGGGTTTGACAGTTGTGGTGGTCGTTGCTGCTTGATGGTGTTGGTGAATTTGGCTGAAAATCAAGACAACCGCAATCAGAAGAATAATCCGCATGATTTTAAACAAGGTTGCGAAGGTGGTGGTGGGCTGGTTGATCATGGTCGCACTGGCAATCACTTGGCCAACGGATTGAACGGTCCCACCAATCATGGCGCCTCGCAGAAAGTTGTCGTGATGGAAGGCAAACAGACTAATAATGGGTAACGTCAGCATCAAGATGGTCCCCATCAGGTTAACTAACGTCACGGCCAACCGTTTATCTTCATCCTTAGCATCGATTGCGGGCGTAATGGCGGCAATGGCGGACGACCCACAAACGGCGTTACCGCCAGCCATTAAAAGCGTCATGCCTTCGGAAAAATGCAGCCGAGAACCTAACCAAATCGCGCCGCTGATCGTAATCGTCATCTGGAGCACGATAAAGATGATCCCAGTTAACTTAAGCTGTTGAATGGTTTGAAACGTAATCGTTGCGCCAAGGAGCATCACCGAATACTCCAAAAGGCGTTTTTCTGACCAAGCGGTACCGCTGTACCAAAATGGCTGACGGACGACGGTGTTGCCTAATAAGATGCCAATCAGGAGCGCAACGGTGGGCGCACCGATACCTTTGAGTAGGTCGGCGTTGATCCACTGACTAATAATTGCAATCGCTAAACTTAATCCAAAACCGGGTAAAACGGCGCGAACGGGTTTCATAATTTCTCTCTCCTCGTGAACTAGTGTACACTGGGACTAACAACTCGACCTCAGTGCAATAACTTACTCGACATAGTATACGGGACGGGGCGTTATTACTGAAATATGGATTCTTAATACTAATAATTAAAATTTTTAATAGTTAGCGATTTAAAGCAGGTGATTAGGATGGAACGACAATTAGCCGCCTTTATGGCGGTGTATGAAACCCGCAACTTTTCTCAGGCGGCGCGGCAGCTATTTATTTCGCAACCGAGCGTGTCCGTGCAGATCAATCAGTTGGAAAATCACTTTGGTGTGACCTTATTTGAACGAAATGGCCGCCGTCAAGTGCAACCGACCAAGGCAGCGGATCAACTGTACGTGGCATACCAGCGGCAGCAACTTGAGTGGCAAACGACGGTAGCCCAGATCAAGCAAACGGCCAAGCATGCTAAGACGAACGTAACGCTGGGCTTTTCTCAGACGACCTCGGTTGAATTATTGCCACGGGTGATGTCAACGTTACTGGCGGCCAAACAGTACCAGTTTACGATTCAGACGATGAATTCAGCCGCCATTTTAGAAGGTGTTGTTAACCGAAAGTTAGCCTATGGCGTGATTGAAAAGCCAATGTTGGCGGACTACGTGATTCAAACCGAGCTGCCGGGTGATCAGTTGGTCTTGGCGGGCAATCCCACGACAAATCTCTGGTTACTACGAGAACCGGGGTCTGGCGTGCGCCACTATACCGAGGCCTACCTTCATGAACGGGGCATCGTGCCCGAAGAAACGTTAGTTGTTGATAGTAACCAGACAATTCTGGGCCTACTAGCGGCGGGGATTGGTAAGACCATCATGTCCCGAGAAATCGTGCCAGAAAAGGTTATTAAGCGAGACATTGGTCCCAACTATCAACGCCAGTTTTACCTGATTGGCGTTGATCAGCAACCCAATCAACAGCTCGCCCAGTTGCGGCAATTAATTGAGGCAGCGGTCCGTGATCAAAAGTAAAGTTTTAGCAAACACCCGGTTATTAGTCGCTATGACACGCCAGGTATGTTACAATGGTTGTCTGTATTGAATGGGGAATTGAGGGAGATAATTTTGATGAAAAATGACGTTCAACTCGTCATCATTTCTGGCATGAGTGGTGCCGGAAAAACGGTGGCCATGCAAGCATTTGAAGATCTTGGTTACTTTTGTATCGACAATATGCCGCCTTCGTTAATGAACAAGTTCTGGGAACTGGTTCAAGAATCCGGCAAGATCAAGAAGGTTGCCGTCGTCATCGATTTACGGGCGAAGGCCTTTTACGACGAAATCATGAAGATGACGGAAGATATTTCGGATCTGAATGAATCGGATGCCGCTCAAATCGTCTTCCTTGACGCGGACAACGAAACCCTGGTCTCGCGTTATAAAGAAACTCGACGTAACCACCCACTGGCCCGAAACGGTCGGGTGATCGACGGTATCAAGGACGAACGCAAGCTGTTAGCACCGTTGAAGCAGGCTGCCCAGTTGGTGATCAATACCACCACGCTCAGCCCCCGGAAGCTACGAGAAGAAATCTTCCACAGCTTTGAATCAGGCGACACGCAGACTTTCCACATCGAAGTGATGTCGTTTGGGTTCAAATACGGGTTGCCGATCGACGCCGATATCGTGATGGACGTTCGGTTCCTCCCCAATCCGTACTACTTACCAGAACTTAAAAATCAAACCGGTCTCGATAAGCCCGTGTACGATTACGTCATGGCGCAACCAGAGACGGAACAGTTTTACGCTCAGTTTGTGGGCCTCTTAAAATCAATTGTGCCCGGCTACAAGCGGGAAGGTAAAACCAATTTAACCATTGCGATTGGCTGTACTGGTGGCCAACATCGCTCCGTTGCCTTAACTGAACGCATCGGTAACGCGCTGGGTGAGAACTATCCAGTTCACATTACGCATCGCGATATTATGAAACGAAAGGAATCTTAGTATGATGGAAGAACGACATCGCCCAAAGGTGGTGGTCATGGGTGGCGGAACTGGCCTGCCCGTGATTTTACGAAACCTCAAGGGGCATGACGTGGACATAACGGCAATCGTGACGGTTGCAGATGATGGCGGTTCATCTGGCATCATCCGGGACTACGTTAACGTGGTCCCACCTGGAGACATTCGCAACGTCGTGGTCTCGCTATCCCAATTGTCGCCGATTATTTTGCAGTTGTTCCAGTACCGCTTCGATAGTAACGATCAATTTTTCGCGGGTCATGCGCTAGGCAACCTCGTCATTGCGGCGTTGTCTGAGATGCGACACGGGATTTTTGATGCCGTTCAAGAACTGTCGAACATCATGGAAGTGGATGGTCACATTTATCCCGCTGCTAATGAACCATTGGAGCTCAACGCGGAATTTTCCGATGGCACCACGTTGACTGGTGAATCGGAAATTACGGCGGCCCATAAGTTGATCAAGCGGGTCTGGGTAACCTCGAGTGCCCACCAAGACATTGCACCACAGGCGGTTGATGAAGTGATCAACGCCATTATGGACGCGGATCAAATCGTTTTAGGGCCCGGTAGTTTATTTACTAGCATTCTACCTAACCTGATGATTGAGAACGTGGGCGAAGCGCTTCGGCAGACTTCTGCAGAAGTGATCTACATCTGCAATATCATGACTCAAAAGGGTGAAACTGAAAAATTCACGGATGCTGATCACGTCCGCGTTTTAAATGAGCATTTGCACCAAAACGTGATCAACACGGTGTTAGTTAACACCAAAAAGGTTCCGGACGAATACATTGATTATCAACGCTGGAACGAAATGTCCCGGCAAGTGAAACACGACTTTAAGGGGCTACGAGACCAAGATTGTCGCGTGATCTCGTCCGATTTCTTGGAACTGCGCGATAACGGTGCGTTCCATAACGGTCAATTAGTGGTTGATGAGTTAATGAACCTCATCGGCCAAGTTGACTCACGATTCGACACACACATCTGAGGGGAGGTCATCACGTGTCATACGCAAGTGAAGTTAAAAAAGAACTCACAACATTGGAAGTTCACCGGGCAAACGCCAAGGCGGAACTCATTGCGCTGATTCGGATGAACGGCTCGATTGCGCTAGCCAATCACCATTTCGTGTTAAATATTCAAACCGAAAACCCGGCGATTGCGCGGCGCATCTACCAATTATTGAAGCAGTTTTATTCAGTTGAAAGTGAACTCATGGTTCGCCGCAAGATGAAGTTGAAGAAAAACAACCTCTACATCGTGCGAGTCAATGAAGGTACCGACAAAGTTCTGGATGATTTAGGGATCTTCCGGGACGGCCAGTTGATCGAAGAAGTACCAGCAGCCTTATTAAAGGACGAAGGCCAAGTACGGTCATACCTCCGCGGCGCCTTTTTAGCTGGTGGTTCGGTCAACAACCCAGAAACGTCTCGCTACCATCTGGAGATTTACTCCGTTTACGAAAACCATAACGAAATGATTGCCAGCATGATCAACCAATTTGGGCTAAATGCCCGGACGACTGCTCGACGGGGTGGGTTTATCACCTACCTCAAAGAGGGGGAACGGATTGCAGACTTCTTGTCATTAATTGGTGCGACGAGTGCCATGTTGAAGTTTGAAGACGTTCGAATCATGCGTGATATGCGCAACTCCGTTAACCGCTTGGTCAACTGTGAGAACGCTAATATGGATAAAGTCGCAACTGCTTCTAGCAAGCAACTCGACAACATCCAGTACATCGACAGCACGGTTGGCTTGGGCCAATTACCACCCAAACTCCGTGAAGTTGCCGAAACTCGATTGGCTAACCGCGAAGTTAGCTTGAAGGAACTCGGGGAGATGGTACCGGGTGGGCCAATCTCGAAGTCGGGAATCAATCATCGACTGCGCAAGATCAGTGAATATGCTGATAGTTTGCGGGGCGCTAAAGTTGTTTAAGTGTGCGGAGCGAGGCGGTTAGAAGGTGGAGTGTAAGTACGACCCAGCGAAGCTACCGGGTTTTGGTAGGTTGGCTGGGTCGTGCTTACATGCAACCTTCTGCCTCGCGCAGCACCATTCGGCGTGGTGGCCAGAAAGCGCGTGGTTGACAAATTACGGACGCTTCAGGAAACCCTGGAAATAACAGCCCAAGTGGCGCCGAATTTCGTAGCCTGAATGCGCCGGTTTTACCGTGGCTTTGGCAAGCGAAGCGACGACAAACAGCCGACACCCAAATCGCACCCAACCCTTACGCTGGACACAAACGATAGCAGACAACAAAAAAACGGATCGAACACCCAAGACAGGTGGTTCGATCCGTTTTAACATACATTTAATTAATGGAGCAACCGATTACTTGCGATCCTTGCTGCTTGTCATGATGGCATCTAGCAGACCGTAATCAACGGCTTCTTGAGCGGTTAAGTAGTGGTCACGTTCAGTGTCCGTGTTAACGCGTTCGATTGGTTGACCAGAGTTACCAGCCAAAATCTCGTTGATCATCTTACGAGCCTTCAAGATTTCTTCGGCAGCAATTTCAATTTCAGTTTGTTGGCCTTGAGCGCCACCAGATGGTTGGTGAATCAAGACTTGTGAGTGAGGTAAGGCAAACCGCTTACCCTTAGTACCTGACGATGCCAAGACGCTGGCCATTGAGGCCGCCATCCCAGTAACAATCGTTTGAACATCAGATTGGATGAAGTTCATCGTATCGTAGATCGCCATCCCAGAGGTGATCACACCACCTGGAGAGTTGATGTAGAGGTAAATATCTTTAGTAGAATCTTGCGCGTCCAAGAACAAGAGTTGGGCGATGATCGCATTGGCCATATCGTCTTCGATTGGACCGGAAAGCATAATGATTCTGTCCTTCAACAAACGAGAGTAAATATCATAAGCCCGTTCGCCGCGGGAGGATTGTTCAATAACCGTTGGGACTAAGTTCATAGCTTTGCAGCCTCCTTTAATTTCGTAAATAATGGTAGTCACTTCCGACTAACTGATTTGTAGTTTAACCCAATGGTCAATAAAGGTCAAACAAAAACGCTCAACTTTTTGACCAATAGGACTAATCGGTGCTGTGACAACTTTTAGGATACCATAAATTGATGATTGTTGCGGGAAAAGGGCGCTGAATTTATCAAATCATGGTAGATTAAATTGCCAAATAACCTGAAATGAGTGGTGACGCGAAGACAGTTACTTTAACGCGTTTACTATTTTGAAATACACAGTGGGGTTGTCGATTCGTTTCGCGGTGAGTATGAAGTAGTGGTGTGAACAATGCTGACGGGTTTGGATTTTGCCGATAGTTATCGATAACGGAAAACGGACGGCGTTGAGCACAGCAACCGCTGATTACCGGTTAAATTAACCAACTTGTTAAAATCGTGCTGAAACCATAGTTTTCGGTGATATAAATTGCTATTATGAAGTTGTGAGCAAGTTGGGAAAATCATGGATTGGGGGGGCTGGGTGATGACCGAAGAAAAACGTGCGCCATTGAGCGGCATTATTTTAGCCGCAGTTGCCGCTACTGGTTGGGGACTATCAGGGGTTGCAGCAGGGGTGATTTTTGACCGTTATCCCGCAATTTCACCAGCATGGTTGACCCAATTGCGGATGATTTTAGCCGGGGTGATTTTGTTGATTGGCAGCGGGATGTTACATCAACGCCCATTTGCGATACTGCATCATCGACGAGACGCCCTGCAGGTTGCCTACTATGGTTGGTTTGGGTTGATACCCGCGCAGTATTTCTACTTCATTGCCGTGCATGATGGCAATGCTTCGGTGGCGACGATTTTGCAGTATTTAGGTTTGTTTTTCGTTGTGCTTTATACCGCAGTTCGATTCCGACAACTACCGGGTCGAGCTGAGTGGATTGGCATTGTTGTCGCAGTTATCGGGACGGTGTTGATTGTGACTCACGGGCGCTTCAATGGGTTGGCAGTATCAACCTCCGTGTTATTTTGGGGTATGTTATCGGCAGTGGGGAGCGCGGCCTATACGCTGATTCCTAAACGCGTTTTGCCGATTTACGGTACCATGAACTGTACGGGGTGGGGGCTGATCGTGTCAGGACTGACGATGTTCATTTTTCCATCGGTTACCCAAGGGCCAACGCACGTTGATTTACCGCTGATTGGTTTATTACTATTTGTGGTTTTGATTGGCACGGTGGTGACGTTGTTCTTGTTTAACGCTGGACTTAAGGTGATTTCAGCTACCACGGCGAGTTTATTAGATTCGTTAGAGCCGTTATCTGCAGCGGTATTTTCCGTCTGGTTAGGGGTTTCACTGACGGGGTTTGATATCGTTGGTGGTATTTTGATTATTTTGGCTGTGTTGCTGATTTCGATTGATTTTGATCGGTTGCGGGATCGAATTCGGCGGAATGATCGTGGGGATGAGTGAACGGGAGTTTCTTTGGGCGATGTGGATGTGAGTTCTTAGAATAATAATGATGATTAGTCTGGGGAAACTAGCTTCTTTACCATTACTGTGGTGAGGTGATGAAAATGGATCCTAATAAGATGACACTTTCAGAGATAATTGCTGCATTTAGAGCAAGAACAGTACGGTTTAAACTTAAAGATGGAACTAACAGGACAATATTTGTCGAAGAGATTGAGAATGAAGATGATGATCAACCCGAAACTATTTTTATGGGGAGTACCGAGAACGAAGATGTTTGGATTTCTGATGTGGTAAGTGCAAAATAACTGTAGGTTAACGGAAGTCTTCAATCATAATTTGGTAATTTAAGCAAGCTGAAACAACCTTAAATTTATTACAATGGTGGGTATCCTAAAATTAAGCACACCCAGCCGAAAAATGGCTTAGTGTATCCGTGTAAATACCAAACGTAGCTAACCGGGTTCGGTGTATAACGAGATTCAAAGAAAAATTTAAATATAAATTGTAGATAAATGAGTTCTCTCAAACGCACTTCAAAGCACTATATGCCCGTAGAGCGCTTTTTACTGAAATGTACAGAATTATATTCTGTACGGATGAACGATAGGGGAACACTATACGAAAATGTGGCTTGGCTACGCAAATAATAAGAAAAAGAGGTAAGCCATTATGACCTACCTCTTTTCTATTGCCCCTCGCGAGTATATATTGTTTACCGAAGATCTATCTAAAACCATGCAAAATTACACGATGG
Organism: Secundilactobacillus muriivasis; assembly: GCF_054785195.1. Lineage (NCBI taxonomy): Bacteria > Bacillati > Bacillota > Bacilli > Lactobacillales > Lactobacillaceae > Secundilactobacillus > Secundilactobacillus muriivasis. The sequence goes on from NZ_BAABMI010000010.1 coordinate 11,066, forward strand.
TAAAAAAATAGAATGCCGTTATATCAGCATTCTACTAAGTTATATTAAGTTATGAACCCTATGATGCGCCTGGAGGGAATCGAACCCCCATCTCAAGAACCGGAATCTTACGTGCGATCCATTACACTACAGGCGCATTGCGTTACCGTTGACTGCGTCGTCAACACAAAATACTATACCCGAATTTGAATATAAATACAAGTGAAATCATCAAAAAAGTTTCATCGAACCTTTGAAAACGCTATCATTAAAAGGTTTGTCGATTCGATTGCATTCGCAAAGTTGGGCTGTTATAATGACGTTGTGGGTGAGAGCCCATTAATTTTTGACCTTGATGGGTCATCATATGTCATGCCGGGACAGTTAATGTCCCATAGCTTTATTTTTCAAAGAGAGAGTAGGGTTGGACATGGATCTCGAGTGGAGATGGGTGAATGCCGTTGTCCCTAAGATGACGCAGAAACTGATCGGCCGCTACTCGTTGTTGCTTACCATTAACGTCATGCAACCGGTGGGTCGGCGCTTGTTGGCCGATAAGCTGAACATGACCGAGCGGAGCGTGAGAACCGATTTGGATCTCTTAGTTGCCAACGGTCTGGTTGCCATGGGCGTTAACGGAGTCTGTCTAACTGATGATGGACAACGCGCGTTGACGAACCTTCAACCACTGGTAGATGATATAACTGGCCTTCGTAAAAAGGAACGGTTACTTCAAGACCGGCTGGGCCTGAAAGGGTGCCGGATCGTCACTGGTGATTCTGACCAGCAGTCCGATATTAAACGGACAATGGGTCAGATAACGGCAACGTTGTTACGAGATCAGTTACCATCCGGTGATAGCATTTTAGCTGTCATGGGTGGAACAACGATGGCCGCCGTTGCTGAGACACTAACTGAGGACCTTGCCGAAAATCGGCAACTGACGTTTGTGCCGGCTCGGGGCGGTATGGGTGAATCGCCTGAGATTCAGGCGAACACGGTCTGTGCCAAGATGGCGACTGCCACAAACAGCCGTTATCAAGCCCTTTACCTACCAGAATTAACCTCGGCAGCAACGTATTCAACGCTGAGTCAGGAGCCAATGATTGCAAGAACGCTGACCACGATCAGTCACGCGAACGTGGCGATTCACTGTGTTGGCGATGCAATGGCGATGGCGAAACGGCGACAGATGCCAACGGACGTGACGAATGCGTTGCGTGAACATAACGCGGTAGGCGAAGCGTTCGGTGACTTCTTTAATGGTAATGGTGAGATTGTTTACCGGGTACCACGGTTGGGACTGTCAATTTCAGACCTTGATCGAATGGATCTGGTGATTGCCGTTGCTGGAGGTCACACCAAGGCTGACGCTGTCGAGGCGTATTTTAAGATCCCACCGGCTGCCACTTATTTGGTAACCGATGAAGGATTAGCTGACAAGATTTTAAAAAAGTGATACTATTAATTGGTATTGCTGTTTAAAATAATTTTAAAAATTGGTATTAATGGTTTCGGCCGCATTGGTCGTTTAGCGTTCAAGCGGATTCACGAACTTCATTCAGCAGACATTGAAGTTGCAGCTATCAATGATTTGACTACCCCTTCAATGTTGGCATACCTCTTAAAGTATGATTCAACACATGGTCGTTTCCCTGGCGAAGTTTCAGCTACTGAAACTGGCATCGTCGTTGACGGTAAGGAAATCCCTGTATATGCAGAACCAAAGGCTCAAAACATTCCTTGGGTTAAGAACGACGGGGTTGACTTTGTTCTTGAATGTACTGGTTTTTACACTTCAGAAGAAAAGTCACAAGCTCACTTGGACGCTGGCGTAAAGCGTGTCTTAGTTTCAGCTCCTGCAGGCGCTGTACGTACCGTTGTTCCTGGTGTTAACTTGGACACGTTACAAGCTGATGACAAGATCGTTTCTGCCGGTTCATGTACCACTAACTGCTTGGCACCAATGGCTTACTTCTTAAACGAAGAATTCGGTATCAAGGCTGGTACGATGACTACCATTCACGCCTTCACTGCTACGCAACAAATTCTTGATGGCCCTCGCGGCAAGAAGATGCGTAACAACCGTACTGCAAGCATCAACACGATTCCTCACTCAACTGGTGCCGCTAAGGCTATCGGTTTGGTTATCCCTGAATTGAAGGGTAAGTTACAAGGCCACGCACAACGGGTTGCTGTTGTTGATGGTTCTTTGACTGAATTGGTTTCTGTACTTGACAAGAAGGTTACGGCCGACGAAATCAACGCAGCAATCAAGAAGCACACTGAAGGTAACGACGCATTCGGTTACAACGATGACGAAATCGTTTCAACTGACATCATCGACGACCCTCACGGCTCAGTATTTGACCCAACTCAAACTGAAGTTACCACTGCCGGTGACACGCAATTAGTTAAGACTGTTGCATGGTACGACAACGAATGGGGCTTCACTTGCAACATGGTTCGTACTTTGTTGAAGTTTGCTTCAATGCTTTAATATAAAGCTTTAATTTAAACTTTTAAACGATGTAAAGGCGGAGGGAGGCGACTTTCTCCGCCTTTTACGTCATTAAACATGAATTTATTTCACAATCAACACTCACCAGGAGGGTTTAGAATTGGCTAAATTAACAGTTTCTGATTTAGAGTTACAAGGTAAAAAAGTGTTAATGCGTGTCGACTTTAACGTCCCAATCAAAGACGGCGTTATTGGCAACGACAACCGGATCGTGGCAGCTTTGCCAACGATTCAATACGTGATCGATCACGGTGGTAAGGCAATCTTGCTTTCTCACTTGGGCCGGATCAAGAAGGAAGAAGACAAGCCTGCTTTGTCAATGCGTCCAGTTGCAGAACGGTTGTCTAACTTGCTGAACAAGCCAGTTACCTTCGTACCAGCTACTGAAGGGGCACAATTAGAAGACGCTATCAACAAGATGTCAGACGGTGACGTACTTGTAATGGAAAACACCCGTTACGAAGACGTTAAGGATGGCGAACAAGTTAAGCGTGAATCTAAGAATGATCCTGCTTTGGGCAAATACTGGGCATCACTTGGCGACGTTTTTGTTAACGATGCCTTCGGGACTGCTCACCGGTCACACGCTTCAAACGCCGGTATCGCTGCTAACATGCCACAAACCGCTGCTGGTTTCTTAATGGAAAAGGAAATCAAGTTTATCGGTGGTGCCGTTTCAAACCCAGCACACCCATTCGTTGCTATCTTGGGTGGTGCTAAGGTTTCTGACAAGATCGGTGTTATCGACAACTTGTTGGACAAAGCCGACAAAGTTATCATCGGTGGTGGGATGACCTACACCTTCTACGCTGCAAAGGGTATGAAGATTGGGAACTCATTGGTTGAAACTGATAAGATCGACTTGGCTAAGGAAATCATGGACAAGGCTGGCGACAAGTTAGTATTGCCTGTTGATTCAATCGTTGCTGAAAAGTTTGACAACGATGCCCCTCACAAGACGGTTGAAGGCGACATTCCTGATGGCTACATGGCCTTGGATATCGGCCCTAAGTCAGTTGCTGAATTTAAGGATGTCTTAAAGTCAGCTAAGTTAGTTGTTTGGAACGGCCCAATGGGTGTGTTTGAAATGAGCAACTACGCTGAAGGTACCCTTGAAATTGGTAAGTTCCTTGGTACTTTGAGTGATGCAACGACCATTGTTGGTGGTGGTGATTCAACTGCTGCCGTTCAACAATTGGGTGTTGGTGAACAATTGACCCACATCTCTACTGGTGGTGGCGCTTCACTTGAATACCTTGAAGGTAAGACTTTACCTGGGATTGCCGCAATCAGCGACAAGTAATTTGTGTTGATCAAATGAAGAAGCTAGGACGGTGTGTCCTGGCTTCTTTGCTTAAAGTCAGGTTAACTTTGAACGACGTTACTAGCTAAATCAGGTTGTTTCCGATAGAATAGGAATGTGAAATTTGATTTAACAAAGGAGCGTTTACTGTGCGGATACCATTAATTGCGGGTAACTGGAAGATGAACAAAACCATCACCGACGCCCGCGCATTTATGCAGACTGTTTCAGAACGGGTGCCCGATCCTGCCGAAGTTGAAACGGCAATCGCGGCCCCAGCGATTTTGTTAGCAAGTATGTTGGCGGAGAATCCCGGTCAACGGCTGCGAGTCGCAGCTGAAAATTGCTACTATGAAGATAGTGGTGCTTACACCGGGGAAACCAGTCCTCAAGCGTTAGCCGATATGGGCATCCCATACGTGATTTGTGGACACTCAGAACGGCGAAGCTACTTTAACGAAACCAACGACGTCATTAATCGAAAAGTCCACGCGGTTTATCGCAACCAGATGACACCGATTCTGTGTTGTGACGAAACCATGGGCCGATTAGAGGCTGGCGAAAAGATCCACTGGGTTGTAAGCCAAGTGACCGGTGCGCTGAAGGGCATCACTGAAGTTCAAGCGCGTCAGCTCGTGATTGCTTACGAACCAAGCTGGGCCATTGGGAGCGGTCAATCAGCTTCCGCGGCGCAAGCTGAAGAGGGGTGTTACCTGATTCGGCAAACGATAGCTGATTTGTACGGTGATCCGGTGGCCAACGAGATGCGGGTGCTGTATGGCGGGAGTGTTAACCCCGACAACATTGCTGAAATCATGGCAAAACCCAACATTGACGGTGTTTTGGCTGGTGGTGCTAGCTTGGATGCGGAGACGTATTTAAAGTTAGTTAATTACCAACAAGTCTAGTTTGTTTCATTAATGAGATAACTTCCCAGCAAGATTTAACATCGAAGCGGTTTCATCTGCAAATAAACCGAAATAGTAATTGCAAGTTCAAGGGTAAACTTATAAAATAGACTGCGGGGAACTGTTTCCCGCTAGGTTAAACATTCATAAGGAGAGAATATAATGTCAATTATTTCTGATATTTACGCACGCGAAGTCTTAGATTCACGTGGTAACCCAACTGTTGAAGTTGAAGTCTACACTGAAGCCGGCGCAGTTGGCCGTGGAATCGTACCTTCAGGTGCATCTACTGGTGAACACGAAGCCGTTGAATTACGTGATGGCGACAAGAGCCGTTTTGGCGGCAAGGGTGTTACTAAGGCCGTTGACAACGTTAACAACTTGATTTCTAAAGAAATCGTTGGTTTTGACGTTACCGACCAAATCGCAATCGACAAAGCTATGATCAAGTTAGACGGTACGCCTAACAAGGGTAAGCTTGGTGCCAACGCTATCTTGGGTGTTTCTTTAGCCGCTGCCCGTGCAGCTGCTGACGAACTTGAAGTTCCGCTTTACAACTACTTAGGCGGCTTCAATGGTCACGTTCTCCCAACTCCAATGATGAACGTTATCAATGGTGGGAAGCACGCCAACAACAAGGTTGACTTCCAAGAATTCATGATCATGCCTGTTGGTGCACCAACTGTTAAAGAAGCTATCCGGATGGGTGCAGAAACTTTCCACGCCTTGAAAGCTATCTTAAACGACCGCGGTTACTCTACTGCCGTTGGTGACGAAGGTGGTTTCGCACCTGACTTGAAGAACAACGAAGAACCATTCGAAATCTTGGTAGAAGCTATCAAGAAGGCTGGTTACGTACCTGGCAAAGACGTTGCAATCGCCTTTGACTGTGCCTCATCAGAATTCTACAACGCTGAAACTAAGACTTACGACTTAGTTGGTGATGGCAAGTCATACACTGCTGACGAATTCGTAACCTTGCTTGAAAGCATCGTTGACAAGTACCCAGTTGTTTCTATCGAAGATCCTTTGGATGAAAACGAATGGGAAGACTGGCAAATGGCAACTTCTCGCTTAGGCAAGAAGGTTCAATTAGTCGGTGATGACTTGTTTGTTACGAACACTGATTACCTTGAAAAGGGTATCAAGATGGGCGTTGCTAACTCGATCTTAATCAAGCTTAACCAAATCGGGACTTTGACTGAAACTGTTGAAGCCGTTGAAATGGCTAAGGAAGCTGGCTACACGGCTATCATCTCTCACCGTTCTGGTGAAACTGAAGATACCACTATCTCTGACTTGGTTGTTGCGTTGAACGCTGGTCAAATCAAGACTGGTTCAATGAGCCGTGGCGAACGGATCGCTAAGTACAACCAATTGATGCGGATTGAAGACCAACTTGGTGAAGTTTCAGCTTACAAGGGGATCCACTCATTCTACAACTTGTCAGAACAAGCTCGCGAAGCTATCCAAAACAAGTAATTTTACTCAACATCGAGTAAAGTTGTAGACATCATTAAAGGAACGAACGTTGAGAAATCGGCGTTCGTTCTTTTTTGTACGCTCAGTAAGAATTAGGCTGTGTCATAACTGATGAGCATCTATTGTGTGAAAAAGTGGTGACACCCACCGTGACACCTCAGCTAACGTTGACGTCCTAAGGTAACCAGTACGAGCGTGTCTTTGGTTAAATCAAACGAATTCGGGTAATTGTTTCCAAATCATAATTAATAAAACTTCTCCCGGTCAACGTATCGTAACTAAGTGTACTTTGAAGAAAAAGGAGTTTTAAGTTTATGCAGAAGAAAACAATCGGGATGTTAATGTTAGCGGGGACGTTATTAGGTGCGGCGGCTCAAACCGACCAGGTGAAAGCGGCGACGCCCCCAACGGTGATTCAATCCGTTGCGTCGATTACGGAGGCTAAAACGTTTCGCTATAGTTATTATGACCGTACCACGGATGGTCAACTGATTAAAACAAATGTGGCTGATATTACAACCGATAATCCCAATCCTACGGGGGGCGCTAAACACGGTCTTAAAAACGTGGTCGATGTGCAACCAGATGGTCCAATTGTTGATGGTGTTCAAGGTTTTCGAGTGGTTTTAGAACGAATGGCCAACAGTATTTATTTTAACTATTTCGATGAAGATGGTAATAAAATCGATTATAAATCGATAGGATTACATGGTTGGTCGAGGAAGGTCGAACCGGGAATGGCGGTCTATCAAAAAGAAGTTGCTCACGCAGAAAATAAAATTAGTCAGCAAGGGTTCCAAATTGTAAGCCAAACCGTTAGACATGCAGCACCGTATGATGAGGTCAACTACGTATTAACTAAGAATAATAGTGACGCTCAGAAGCCTGAAACGGGAACCGAATCGAGTTCATTGACCGGTACTGATAATCAAAAAGGTCCTGAAAAAAACTCAGAATCCTCGATGGTGAATGAAGTGCCTAGTCCTCCTCATAAGGGAGAAGTTGCACCAACCCAGTCTGAGACGCCTAAACCAGTTGATTCGCAAACTGGTGCGATGTCACCTGTTGATGCATCGCAGCCGGAAGCTAGTCAAGGGGCGACGACTGGAAGCGAGACAGTCGTGAATCCAGATTCAGTTGCGGGGAATGAAGCGGCTAACCCTGGTCAGGCGTCTAACGTTAATCCGTCAGATGCAGCGACCTCACCGGTTTCACTAGCACCGAATACTGTAACGCCACCAATCTCACCTGAAAAGCCAAATGAGTCGGGTGCAGAAACACCAGAGACGCCAATGAAACCAAACGCGACAGGTTCGGCGGATCCGAATGTGGCTACAAACCCAAATGGGTCGAGTTCGGTAATGCCAGAGGTGCCAATGAAAACAAGTGCGTCAGGTACAGCAACGCCAGCCACACCGGTGACGCAGCCGATAGCAGGCACAGCGACCCCAGCACTGGCTTCAAAACCAACTGAACCAGTTAAATCAGTCTCAAATCCAACTCGTCCAGTAAGTTCAACTGGGTCGACTAACCAAGCACGACCTGCGACAACTGTAAAACCTACAACGGCTAATCAGGGGACGACCCCAACTCAAATTAAAGTTGAGGTCCAACCAGTTGCGCAAACGGGTTCTCAAACGACTAGTTCAAAGCAAACCCGAAAACAAACCAAGCGACAAGTTAAGCCAACTAAGGCGAAGCACAAACAAGCCAAACATAAGCAAAATAAGCATAAGGGTAAGCAACAGACTAAGCGGATGGTAAAAGGAAAGTCAACGCCAACCAAGAAAAAGACGACTAAGCAAACCCGAATTCGCCAGTTACAACAACAGTTGATCAAACTATTGCAACAGCTATTAGCACTTCAAAAATAGGCGTTAAATGCATCGCTTAATTGTATGAGCCAAAAAGTTCGGTCTAAAGCCGAACTTTTTGGCGTGTTTCGCGCAATTGACTAGTGAGTTGCCGGCTGAAACAATCTGAGTTGTGATAAACTATTAATGGCAGATTTGAATGAGGAGCGTGCGAATGAAGACGAAACGATTAAAAAAATGGGATCTATCCCGATTATATGCGGTTGTCCAAGGCATCGTGGTCGGTCTGTTAGCCGGTGTAGTCGTTAGTTTTTTTCGACTATTGATTAGTCAGGGATTGAAATTAGTGACTTGGTATTTTGGCCAAGCCCACGAACACTGGTGGTTATTGATCGTGTGGGTACTGATTAGTTTAGGGCTAACATTGATTTTAGGTCGGTGGTTAAAGCAGACGCCAGATATTAAAGGCTCTGGAATTCCACAAGTTGAAGGTCAGTTAATGGGCGAATTAGACTATCACTGGTGGCCAGTACTCTGGAAGAAATTCGTTGGTGGCGTGATTGCGATTGGGAGTGGTCTATTTTTAGGACGTGAAGGACCATCGATCCAATTAGGTGCCACGGTGGGTCAAGGGTTTGCGGCTAAACGGCATTTAACCGGCGTTGACCGGCGAATCATTATTGCCAGCGGGGCCTCGGCTGGGTTATCCGCCGCGTTTAACGCGCCAATTGCCAGCTCACTGTTTGTTTTGGAAGAGGTGTATCATAACTTTTCAACGATGGTGTGGATCACGGCATTAGCGAGTGCCATTGCTGCTGATTTTGTATCAACCGTGTTCTTTGGTTTAACACCGGTCTTACATATTACTTATTTGCGGGCGCTACCACTATCACAGTATGGCTGGTTACTCCTGTTAGGTTTGTTACTAGGGTTACTTGGCCGATTGTATCAAATCGTTGTGTTACGAGTCGGCAACTGGTATTCAAAATTGAAGTGGCTACCAGACGACTATAATAGCATCATCGCGTTTGTGTTATTGATTCCAGTTGGCTGGTTTATTCCCCAGATCCTTGGTGGTGGCAATAGTTTGATTGTATCGATTGGTGGCAATGCACCTACTGCTTTGGTGTTACTGCTGATTTTTGTGCTCCGGTTTATTTATTCCATGATGGCCTATGGTACGGGCTTACCAGGTGGTATTTTTCTGCCCATCTTAACGTTGGGGGCCGTGTTTGGGGGCTTCTTTAGTCAACTAATGGTGACCTGGGGGCTGATGCCAGCCGCTGAAGTGCCGATTTTTGTGATTGCTGCCATGGCGGGATACTTTGCTGGTATTAGCAAGGCACCGTTTACTGCGATTCTATTAATTACTGAAATGGTGGGGACTTTGCATCACTTGATGCCGTTAGCCATCGTCTCGTTGGTTGCGTATATGACGGTTGATATACTGGGCGGCGCACCCGTATATGCGGCAATGTTGGATCGATTGTTACAGCATCGGCAGCAGACGCAAACGACCCCACTGAAACAAATTTCGTTTCCGGTGTTTGTCGAATCCAGCCTCGCAGGTAAGCAGGTTCGAGAAGTGAACTGGCCTCAGGGGGCGCTGCTCGTTGAATTGCAACGTGGTGAAAAAGTGTTGATTCCCCATGGTGATACCATTATTCGGGTAGGCGATCTGCTAGTCCTAAACGTTGAATCGCGGACACTGCGCGCAGTTCGGCAAGCAATGAAGCAGTTAGTCGGTGATTAAAAAATAACCCCCACGATAAGATTCTTAAGCGCCGTGGGTAGTATTCTAGGCCGTTTTATGATAAATTATAAAGAGGTATTGTCAGAGACTGGGCAACAATAGGAGGCAATTTCTTGTACAATTTACTGTTAACAGGATTGATGATTGATAGCGTATTAATTATTATCGCAGTGTTAATGCAACCAGCAAAACAAGATGACGCAATGTCCGCTTTAAGTGGCGGTTCACAAGATTTATTTTCACAACAAAAAGCGCGGGGCTTCGAAGCATTTATGCAAAAAGTCACCGTTGTCTTGGGAGTTATCTTCTTTGTGCTGGCGTTGGCATTAACTTATCTTTCTTCACACTAGCAACCAGATCCTCCTGTGACTTTCGCAGGGGGATTTTTCTGTAAATGATTAAACGGGAGGTGAACAAACGATGATTCAGATGCCCAAGCCATTTTTCTTTGAAGCTGGTCCGCGGGCAATCGTGCTATTACACGCCTATGCCAGTAGCGCTAATGATGTCCGCATGTTAGGGCGGCATTTACAACGTGAGGGGTATACCGTGTTGGCACCAATGTTTACGGGGCACGCCACTGGTGAGCCTAAGGACATTTTAACGCAGGGCTCACCGGCCGCTTGGTGGCAGGATACCCAAACCGCGTTACAGTTCTTAAGGGACAAGGGATACACGCAACTCAGTATCTTTGGTTTATCGCTAGGTGGTATCTTTGCCATGCGGGCGTTAGAGACGGATGCAACGTTACTTGGCGGGGGCTCGTTTAGTTCACCCGTGGTGATGACGAGTGATAACCACTTACTGCCAGAGTTCGCGCGATTAGCGACAGCGACTTACCAGTACGGTGGGTTAGACCAAACTCAAATTGATAAAAACGTTGCCTGGTTAAACGATCGGGTACCCGATCAATTGCAGCAAATCGATGCATTTGCGGGAACGGTTGCTGATCAACTGTCAGCGATTCAGCAACCCGTTTTTGTCGCGCAAGGCGGTCAAGACGAGTTGATTGATGCGCAGGCGGTGTATCAGCTACGTGACCGGTTAGTCAACGCTAAAACGGTCGATTTTCACTACTATGAGGATGCAGGCCACGTGATTACGGTCAACAACGCTCGGCACCAACTCGAACAAGATTTAGATGCCTACTTACAAACAATCTATAATTAATAAATGAGGACAAACAATCGTGGAAGATAACAACTTAAAGCAACAAATTGAGGATTTGTTACGTGCAAATCCAACGAAGCGCTTCCGAGTAGAAGACGTTTCGGACGCCTTACACTATCATGGCTCAGCTGCGTTCAAGCTGATCGTGTCAGAATTGGCTCGACTTGAACGTGAAAAAACGGTCGTCGTGACCAGCGAAGGCGAATTTCAATTAGATGAAAAGGCTCGGACGCTTACCGGGATTTTTCACGCTAACGATAAGGGATTTGGGTTCGTCGCTTACGATGATGAACTACCAGATGCTTACGTGGCACCAGACAACACGATGTCAGCCTTGAACGGTGACGAAGTTGAAATGGAAATCGTGCGACCAGCTGATCCCCGGTCGGACAAGGGGCCTGAAGGTAAGGTGACCGGCATTGCCGAACACCACTATACCCACGTTGTTGGGGCCTTTACCCAAACTGAAGACGACATGGGCTATTACGGTCAAGTTCATTTGACTGATAAGAAGCTTGCACGTTACAAATTCTACATTGTGGATACCGGTTTACAACCAACGCCAGGTGAAGTAGTCACGGCTGAAATTACCGAATATCCTAACAGTGATCACCCATTAGCCATGATTGGGATCGCTAAGAAGGTTATCGGGAGTGTTGATGATCCTGGTATCGATATTTTACAAATCGTGTATGCCCATGATATTCCAGCAGAATTCCCAGAGGACGTTTTGCAGGAAGCTGACGCTATTCCAGATCACGTGACTGAAGCCGAAATGGCCGGCCGCGAAGACATCACTGATCAAGATTTAGTGACGATCGATGGCGAGTCTTCAAAAGACTTGGATGATGCTGTCACTGTTTGGAAGATGGATAACGGGAATTATCACTTAGGGGTTCACATTGCGGATGTGTCCCACTACGTTAAAGAGGGCTCGTTACTGGACCAAGAAGCTTACAAACGGGGGACTAGTGTCTACTTAACTGATCGGGTTATCCCAATGTTGCCACGTCGCTTATCAAACGGCATTTGTTCATTGAACGAAGGCGTGTTACGACTATGTATGAGTTGTGAAATGGAAATCGATCCTGAAGGTAACGTGGTTAACCACCGGATCCACCCAAGTGTCATGAAGTCCACGGCTCGGATGACGTACACCAACGTCAACAAGATCCTTGAAGCCCATGACGAAGCCACTCGTAACCAATACGACCGCTTAGTGCCAATGTTTGACAACATGGCTGAACTGCACAAGATTTTATACAAAAACCGGAAGCGTCGTGGTGCCATTGATTTCGATGATCACGAAGCAGAAATCATCGTGGACGAAACTGGCCACGCCATTGATATTCAGCTCCGGGTTCGCGGCTTAGCTGAACGGATGATTGAATCCTTCATGTTAGCCGCTAACGAAACCGTTGCTGAACACTACAACCGGGCCAAAGCACCGTTCATCTACCGGGTTCACGAAACGCCAGATGGCGAACGGGTGAAGAACTTCTTCGAATTCCTGACAGCCTTTGGGATCAACGTTAAGGGTGATCCAGATCACTTGCGGCCAAAGATGCTTCAAAACGTTTTGAAGCAGGTTGCTGGTAAGCCAGAAGAACCCGTTGTTTCTGTGATGATGTTGCGGAGCTTGAAGCAAGCGAAGTATACTGACCAATCTCTTGGTCACTTTGGGTTGGGTGCTGAATACTACACCCACTTTACGTCACCAATTCGGCGTTACCCAGATACGATGGTTCACCGGTTGATCCACTTCTACGAAGAAAAGGGCATCAACGCTGACAGCAAGGCACGTTACGCTGACTTACTGGAAGAAATTGCGGTGCACTCATCTGAAATGGAACGTCGCGCAATCGATGCCGAACGTGATACGGATGCGATGAAGAAGGCTGAATACATGGCTGACCACCTTGGCGAAGAATTTGAAGCCAGTGTCAGCTCTGTGATGAAGTTCGGGATGTTCATTGAACTCCCTAACACCGTTGAAGGCTTGATCCACATCAGCCGGATGCAAGATGATTACTATGAATATGTTGAAAAATACCTTGCCTTAGTTGGCCGTAACACTCACCGGACTTACCGGATCGGGCAAGCCGTTAAGGTGAAGGTTGTGAACGTCGATAAGGAACAAAGTAAGATCGACTTTGACTTGGTTGACCCAACTGCAGCGCCCGTAACGGACCTGTTACCAAAACGTGAACATCATAATGGTGGCGGTCGCGGACGTGGCAACTACGGTAACCGCAACGGCAATGGTGGCCGAAATGGCGACCATAAGCGTTCACAAGGTGGCAATCGTAACGGTGGTAACGGCAATCGCAATGGCGGTAATCGCGGCGGCAACGGTGGTAATCGGAACCATAGTCGCGGCGGTCAAGGCAACCGCGGTGGCCAAAACCGAGGTCAACAGAGCCGTTAATCTTTAATGTGAGGTGAGGATTGTTGAGTAAGAAAAAAGCGCCAGCAGATAAAAATGTTATGGCCCAAAACAAAAAAGCCCGGCATGATTATCAGATCCTCGACACCTATGAAGCAGGATTAGTGTTGACGGGAACTGAAATCAAATCGGTTCGTGATAAACGAGTCAATTTACAGGACGGTTTCGCGCAAATTCGCAATGGTGAAGCCTGGCTGATGAATATTCACATTAGTGAGTACGCTCAGGGTAACCGATTCAATCACGATCCACTGCGAAATCGAAAACTATTACTGCATAAAAAAGAAATTGCTAAACTAATTGGGACAACCAAGGACAAGGGGATTACCATTGTTCCGCTACGCATGTACATTAAGAACGGTGTAGCGAAAGTCCTGATTGGGGTGGCCAAAGGGAAACACGAGTACGATAAACGTGAAACCATCAAACGTCGAGAACAAGATCGACAAATTGCACGAGTAATGAAACATTACTAGGCAATGATTATTGAAGCGCTAAGTGAACTGCCAATGCGTTGGCAGGTTGCTTAGTGCTTTTTGATTTCGTTTGTGTCCAGCGTAAGTGTGCGGAGCGAGACGGGTTGAGAGCAGTGTGCAAGGCGACATCGGTGAAGGCGCCCGGGCCTGGCGGGTTTACCGATGTCGCCTTGCATGCAGCTCTCAGTCTCGTGCAGCACCATTCGGCGCGGTGGCCAGAAAGCACGTGGTTGACAAGTTCTTGCAATGTCAGGAACCCTAGAAATGACAGTTTAAGTGGCGCCGAATTTTGTAGCCTGAGAGCGATGATTTTTATGCGGCTTTGGCGAGCGAAGCGACGACAAACAGCCAACACCCAAATCGCACCCAACCCTTACGCCGGACACAAGCGATAGCGTGAACAACACCATTGCTTTCGCCAACCAACGAAACATGTTAAAATGAACAATGATTAATGTCACTTTTGACGACGTTGAATGGAGGGCTTCCATGCGAACACTGTATATTCGGCAAGACAGTTTAGCAACCAAGGGGGCCAGTGTTGTCCGAGATGCTGATAAACGCTCGATTTACTTGTTGATTGGTAAGTGGGGACGGCATCAAGATGCACTTTCCCTTTATCAAATTAGCGGTGACCTATTAGCGGAGTTGAAGCAGACGTCGCTGGGGATATTACCGCGATTTGATATTTACTATCATAACCAAAAAGTGGGGGCAATTTCTAAGCATCTTGGCCTACTGAATGAAGTGATTTACGTTAGCAATTTACACTGGCTGATTGTCGGCAATATTGTGACTGGCGACTACCGAATTTATCATGGGACAACGTTGATTATGACCTCTCAGGGTGATGGTGATTTACGTGCATTAACGGTTGAAAACCGACGGCAGGAACCAGTTTGCATTTGCATCGCGGCGACCCTTGATCATTGGGCAAGTCACCGGCGAAAGTTGCAGTTACCTAAGCGGACTTGGCGGGCATCGTTTAACGTGCCAATGGATATGCGTGGTAATCGTGCTTGGCGCTATGAACAACACCCTAAAAAACGAACCCCATTGCGATAAAAAACTTTTTTCATGAAAATAATTTGAAAATGACCCGCGTATCTCGGCTTGAGGATACGCGGGTCGTTTCGTTGTTGGCGAATGGCATGTGAACCTGTCGAGCCGGTAATCTCTGGATTAATTGCAAGTTTACACTAATAATTTTGGGTTGAGTATGATAGAATAAACCTTGAGGTGTTGGGAATGAAACCGTTTATTCATAATGATTGGTGGGACGTTTTGAAACCAGAGTTTGAAAAAGCGTCTTACCAAAATTTACGGACTTTTTTGGTTCAAGAGTACCAGACGCAGTTTATTCACCCCGATATGTATCACATTTTCGAGGCATTTGAATGGACCCCGTTTAGTCAGGTGAAGGTTGTGATCTTAGGTCAAGATCCTTACCATGAACCAAATCAAGCGCATGGACTGAGCTTTTCAGTCTTACCTGGCGTACAGGTGCCACCGAGCTTACAAAACATCTACAAGGAACTGCAGTCAGACTTAGGCATTGCGCCGGTCAACCACGGTTACTTGGAAAAGTGGGCGAAGCAGGGGGTGCTGTTGCTAAACTCAGTACTAACGGTTCGAAACGGAAAAGCGTACTCGCATAAGGGCAAGGGTTGGGAACAGATTACGGATGCTGCGATTCAGCGGCTATCTGAACGACCAACCCCGGTAGTCTTTATTTTGTGGGGACGGGCAGCGCAAAACAAAATCAGTTTGATTGATACCCAAACTAATATTGTGCTACAATCAGCGCATCCAAGTCCGTTATCTGCATACCGTGGCTTTTTTGGATCAAAACCATTTTCAAAAACCAACATCGCACTTGAATCACTTGGAGAAACGCCAATTGATTGGCAATTGCCGCAAAACGTGACGGTGGCTGAGACGCCAGCGCACCACGCGTAACGGTATGAGAGAGAATTGACTAGTCGGAAATTCAAACATCTGGAGGTCTATGACGTGGAACTTTTTGATAGTTTAAAGCAAAAGATTAGTGGGTTAAATAAGACGATTGTCTTCCCAGAAGGTGAAGATGTTCGGATTATTGGTGCCGCCAGCCGGTTAGCTGCCGACAAATTACTGCAACCCGTTTTGTTGGGGAACGTTGATACCATCAAAGCAACGGCTGCTGACAAGGGATTTGACTTGAGTGACCTCACTTTAGTTGATCCAACCAACGTTTCTGCTGATGAAAAGCAGAAGATGCTGGATGCTTTGGTTGAACGGCGTAAGGGTAAGAATACGCCTGAACAAGCTTCTAAGATGTTGGAAGACCCTAACTACTGGGGCACGATGATGGTTTACCTTGGCGAAGCAGACGGGATGGTTTCCGGTGCTGCTCACCCAACTGGTGACACCATTCGGCCAGCATTGCAAATTATCAAGACTAAGCCAGGTGTTAAGCGGATCAGTGGCTACTTTGTTTTGTTGAAGGATGACAAGCGTTACTTCTTCGCCGATTCTGCCATCAACATTGACTTGGATGCTGAAGGCATTGCTGAAGTTGCCGTTGAAAGTGCTCAAACCGCTAAACTTTACGACATTGATCCTAAGGTTGCGCTGTTGAGCTTTTCAACGAAGGGTTCTGCTAAGGCTGACGTTGTCACTAAGATGCAAGAAGCCACTAAGTTGGCTCAAGCTGCAGCTCCAGATGTGCCAATTGATGGTGAATTACAATTTGATGCCGCTGTTGTGCCAGAAGTTGCTGCAAGCAAAGCCCCTGGTTCACCAGTTGCCGGTCAAGCCAACGTCTTCATCTTCCCAGAATTGGATTCCGGGAACATTGGCTACAAGATCGCCCAACGGTTGGGTGGCTTCGAAGCCCTTGGCCCACTGCTGCAAGGCTTGAACAAGCCAGTTTCTGACTTGTCACGTGGTGCTAACGAAGAAGATGTCTACAAAGTGGCGATCATTACCGCAATGCAATCCGTTGAACTTTAATTAAATACGCATATTTGAGAGAACGTTGAAGGAGCGGCGACAAGCGATTGTCGTGGCTCCTTCATTTGATTTAGAAGGAGCGACTAACATGACAGTTGAATTAACGGTGACTCAGCCGGAGCAAACGATGACGATTGGGCAAAAGTTAGCCCCGTATTTACAAGCAAAGGATGTTATCCTACTGGATGGCGACCTCGGTGCGGGGAAAACGACCTTTACCAAGGGGTTAGCGCTCGGTTTGAACATTAAACGCAATATCAAGAGTCCCACGTTTACGATTATTCGTGAATACCAAGAAGGACGGTTGCCACTGTATCATATGGACGTTTACCGCCTAGAAGATGGTGGTGGCGATGAACTTGGGTTAGAGGAGTATTTTAACGGCGATGGGGTTAGTGTTGTTGAGTGGTCTAAGTTTGTGGCGGATGAATTACCGGATGACTACTTACGCATTGCGTTTAAACGGCAAGATGATGCCGGTGAATCGCAACGGAAATTGATTTTTGATCCTAAAGGCGATCGCTTTGAAACCATTGTGAACAAGTTGCAGGCAGACCTTAATGAGTGAGGCAGCGGTTGACATTCGACCGGCAACGGTGCGGGATGCGCAAGGCCTGCTATCGCTGTTAGCGACCCTTCAAACGGAATCGACAACGTTTGAGGTTACTGGACCGACCTTGGCGGTTGAGCAGCAAGAACAACAAATTTCGCAAATTGAACAATCGGATGGTCACTTGATTGCGGTGGCAGCGTTATCTGGGACGCTGATTGGGCTGGTTACGGTGATGCCAACTGCTGACCCGGCGGTAGGAGAAATTGGCGTTGCTGTCTTAAAACAGTATTGGCATCAAGGTTTAGGAACCGCGCTAATGTTGACCGGCCTCGATTGGTCGGCCTTAGAAAGTCGGTATCACGTCATTACACTAACGGTTCAGGAACGAAATCAGCATGCAGTCGCACTATATGAAAAGCTTGGTTTTCAAACGGTTCAAGAACTATCGGTTAAGGATCCAGTTGGTGAAACGGTTGCTGCGCTGGAGATGCAGATTGCCGTTAAATAAAATGATAACTAGAAAAGCCATCAACGATCAGATGATCAAGTTGATGGCTTTTTAGTATGACTGGATTTAGACTGCTTTGACGAACGGTGTTAAAGCATCTTGGCCAAACTGATTGGCTTCTGTCAATAAAATATTGGCACAGGCTAGGCTATCGTCTAACGCGTTATGGTGATGTTCCAACGTAATATCTAGGGCATCACAAACTGTGTTCAGTTTATGGTTGGCCAGCATGGGTAAGAATTGCCGGCTGGTTTTAACCGTGTCCAATGATAGATAACTTGGGGCGTCCAGCCCATAGTGGATCAGGGTTTGTTTTAAAACGCCGTTATCAAACTGGGCGTTGTGAGCAATCACAAGTTGTTCAGGGGTAAAGAACGATTGAATATGAGGCCAAACTTCAGGGAAGGTTGGGGCATCCTTCACATCGTGTTCGTGAATCCCGTGAATCTCGACGTTCCGCCAAAAGAAGGGCACGTCGGGTTTGATGAGGGTGTAAAATTCATCGGCAATTTGGTTATCGCGGACAATTGTTAGTGCCAGTGAACAGGCGGAATAGCGCTTACCACTGGCAGTTTCGAAGTCCATTGCAACGAAATTCATGGTAAAACTCCTTTCAAATTACGGGTTAAACGTGAAGGTCGTGGGTGACGAGTTCAATTGGACAGTGATCTGAACCGAAAATCTGGTCCTTAATGTCCGCACTTTCAAGTTGTGGTTTAAGGGTATCGCTCGTGACGAAGTAGTCGATTCGCCAACCAGCGTTGCGGTCCCGGGCTTTGAATCGGTAGCTCCACCATGAATAGCGATCAGTTGCGTCGGGGTTGAAGTAACGGAAACTATCCAAGTAACCGCGGTCTAACAGATGAGTGAACTGTTGACGTTCATCATCGGTAAAGCCGGCACTTTGGTGGTTGGTTTTGGGGTTGCGAATATCAATTTCTTCGTGCGCAACGTTCAGGTCGCCACACAGGATAACTGGTTTTTTGGCATTGAGTTGGTCTAAGTAGTCTTGAAAGGCAGGTTCCCAGGCCATTCTAAAATCTAGTCGTTTCAAACCAGTACCAGAATTAGGGGTATAACACGTGACTAGGTAAAAGTCGGTATATTCTAAGGCAATGACCCGGCCTTCGTGGTCAAATTCATCGACCCCGATGTCATTAGTAACCGAAATTGGCTCATGTTTCGTGAAGATAGCCGTGCCAGAATAGCCTTTACGATCAGCATAGTTAAAATACTGGTGGTAACCTGGCAAGTCTAATGTGAGCTGATCAGCTTGCATCTTAGTTTCCTGAATGCAGAAAAAATCGGCATCCAGTTCTTTAAAGGTCGTCATGAAGTCCTTTTTCACAATGGCCCGAAGTCCGTTAACGTTCCAAGAAATAAATTTCAAGAGAAGGCATCCTTTCTAGACGAAATTTTCGATGCATTAAGTATAGCAGACTCTGGTCACAATGGGGTAGTTGAGGTGAGCTGAGGTCTAAAATGAATTTTGAAGTGGCTCGACTAGGTCGAAACCGGTTGCACATGTTAAACTAGAAGGTATGAGATAAGTAATTTAACGAGGAGAACGAGACACATGACGGATGAGATTGTAGCAGCGTTTCCAGACATTGACGTCTTAACGCATGAACCATTATCAACGTATACCAATACTAAAACCGGTGGACCGGCTGATTTTTTGGCCTTTCCAGAATCGGTGACTGCGGTCCAGCAGTTATTACAATATGCTAATGAGCACC
Organism: Secundilactobacillus muriivasis; assembly: GCF_054785195.1. NCBI lineage: Bacteria > Bacillati > Bacillota > Bacilli > Lactobacillales > Lactobacillaceae > Secundilactobacillus > Secundilactobacillus muriivasis. The sequence goes on from NZ_BAABMI010000010.1 coordinate 30,712, forward strand.
AAATTCCCGTAACGGTGATTGGCAATGCCAGTAATTTAATCGTGAAGGATGGCGGAATCCGCGGTTTAGTGATGATTTTGACCCGGATGCAACAACATACCATTGATGGGACGCACTTAACGGTTGCTGCTGGGGCGTCTTTGATTGAAGTCACCAAGTTAGCCCAGCATGCAAGTTTGAGTGGCTTAGAGTTTGCTGCGGGCATTCCAGGCAGTGTGGGTGGTGCAATTTTTATGAACGCCGGCGCCTATGGTGGTGAAATTAGCAATGTGGCAGAGAGCGTTCAGGTACTAACCCCGGATGCACAATTGAAGACGATTGTCGGTGCTGATTTAGATTTTAGTTATCGGCATAGCCGCGTCCAAGACGAAGGTGACGTTGTCTTATCAGCCACGTTTGCATTAACGTCCGGTGATGGCACCGCGATTCAAGCCGAAATGGATGATTTGAACGCCAAACGGGCAGCTAAGCAACCCCTCGAATTGCCATCTTGCGGGAGCGTCTTTAAGCGACCAACCGGGTATTTTGCAGGGAAGTTGATTCACGATGCTGGTTTACAGGGGTACCAATTCGGTGGCGCCCAGGTTTCAACGAAACATGCCGGTTTTATCGTCAACGTTGATCATGCGACGGCGTCAGATTACTTAGCCGTGATTCAACACGTTCAAGCCGTTGTCTTTGAGAAGGAACACGTTCATTTGGAAACAGAAGTTCGTATTATTGGGGAGGCACCAGCCGCTAGTTAAAACATGAAAGGGGTCACCATTTGCCGATTGTAGAAGCAGTTATTTTACTTGTTGTCCTAGTGCTGATTTCAAACGTTATCAGTCACTACCTCACTTTTATTCCAGTTAGTCTGATTCAGGTCGCACTGGGATTAGTGATGGCGTTGTTTTGGGAGATTGAGATTCCCTTAGATACGGATTGGTTCTTGCTGCTCTTTATAGCGCCGTTGCTGTTTAATGATGGCCGGCGCTTTCCGAAGCGCGAGTTATGGAAGTTACGGGGACCGATTTTTGCCAATTAGATTTTACTGGTCTTTTTAACCACCATTGTTGGTGGGTATTTGATTTACCTGTTGATACCTAGAATGTCGTTACCGGTTAGTTTTGCGCTGGCCGCGATTTTATCGCCGACCGATCCGGTTGCGGTACAGTCGATTTCAAAACGGGTGAAGCTACCCGACCGCATCTTGCACTTGGTCAGCGGTGAAAGTCTGATCAACGATGCATCGGGCTTGATTGCGTTCAAATACGCGGTGGCGGCAACGGTGACCGGTGTTTTCTCCTTTGGCCAAGCCTTAGGTGACTTCGTTTACATTAGTTTAGTGGGGTTGATCGCTGGTTTCATCCTGATGACGATCATTGAATTTTTACGGGATGTCTTGCGGCGTCAGGGAATCAACGACGTGGTGTTTAACACGGTGTTGCAGATTATGGCACCGTTTGTGGTTTACGTCATCACGGAATCGGTCTTTCACGCGTCCGGTGTGATTGCCGTCGTGACGGCCGGGGCCGTTTCTCACGCACAGGGGAATCGCTTAATTGAAGATCTACCAGAACTGCGCTTAGTGACTGAAAAGACTTGGAACATTATTGTGTACCTGTTAAACGGAATCGTGTTCTTGATTTTGGGTGATGAATTACCAATTGCCACCACCCACATTATTCACGATGCCCAGTTCAACACCTTGCAGGCCGTTGCGTATGCGTTTGGTGCCTGGGTGATACTATTAGTGATCCGGGTTATTTGGATCTACGTTTACCAAGTCGTGATCAAAACGGAACATGCTAGTTTTCGAGTGGCGTTATTAGCTGGCCTTTCGGGTGTCCGGGGCGCCGTGACAATGGCTGGGGTCCTATCCTTACCATTGGTAACGGCGTCCGGTCAGGCTTTTCCACAGCGCTCACTGGCCCTGTTCGTTGCGGCGGGGGTGATCATTATTAGCTTAGTCGCTGCGGTGATCACCTTACCATTGGTGGCGCCGGATAACCCGACGCCATTGAAGACCCGGGCAAGCATCAGTGATGACGACGATGACGAGGCTGATGATGAAGTCGCGCCCGTTGCCGACGAGCTAGAAACGGTTCATCGGTTGAGTGAAGCTGAGGCCCGCATTTACATTATGCGGTTGGCAATCAACGCCATCGAAGAACACCGACACTTAGAGAACCAACGGGCCGCCTATGATTTGATTTTGGATTATCAGTTCATCATTCGCCGTCTTGAAATGCGGGTGCGCGATGATGAGGACATGCAGCGCGTCATGCAAGATGAGGTGACGTTAAGAGAAGTTGCTTTAGCTGGAGAAGTTTCAGCCCTGAAACGGCTGTTAGAACACCAACAAATTTCTCGCCATGCCTACCAAACAGCGATGAAGCAGGTCGAGCGAACGCGGCAACGGTTTAATCAAACGACTGATCACGCGTTAGTTGCGGCGGCACGCAATTGGGGGATTTGGCTGAGACATCTCAAGAACATTATTGTTCGAACGATAAAACGGCAATCTGGTCAAACAGTTGAAAATGAATGGCAATTGATTGACCGTGAGAGTGCCAAAGCGGCAATCAAGGCGTTATCGAAGTATTTGGCACGAGATGACGTTGATCCACAGCAGATCGACCGCCAAGCAATTTATCACTTAGTGGTCTTCTATCGTAATCGAGTGGAGCGCGCAAGAGAAAATCAACGCGTCCCTCGGGAACAATATCTCATTCAGCTGAACCGGTTGCGGGTTATGGCACTGGGCGCGGAACGTGCGGGCATCCAAACGTTGCTAGAAGCGGGGAATATTACTTGGCAAATGGCAGGCCGCTTGCGGCAATATATTAACTATTCAGAAAATGTGTTGATGATGACGACGGAAGAGTAGAGAGTGCGGAGAGAGGCGGTTAGGGACTGGAGCCTAAGCTACCTTCACCAGAAATCCCGGTTTTGGGGATTTGTGGTGAAGGTAGCTTAGGTGCAAGTCCCTGCCTCTCGGAGCACGTTTAGGCTCGAGAACAGAAACGCACAGAGTGCGGAACAAAGCGGTTAGAGACTGGAGCATAGTGCACTTCCGCCAGAAGCCCCGGTTTTTGGGGCTTGTGGCGGAAGTGCACTATGTGCAAGTCTCTGCTTTGTGTAGCACGTTTAGGCTCGAGAACAGAAACACACAGCGCATGTATTCAAACGTCGCCAAATTCAACCTAAACATGCCCGCTCATCGTTTAAGTTAATATCACCGACAAACAAAAGCAGGGTACCCCAGTTTTCCAACTTGGAAAATCGAGGTACCCTGCTTTAATTTTATATGTTATTTAACTGTCACTACTTCAATGTCCGATCGAGTTGCTGCCGGTACACCAGATGTGATAACCAGTAAGCCACCAACTGAATCACGGTCATCAACCCCACGAACACCAGCATCGTTGGCGTCCACATGTGAATCAACCGTTGCGTGATGATTTCCGGGGAGATAAAGAGGTAGATGGTATGGATTCGAAGAAACCGGCCAGCATAGATGCCCACTGAAGACAAAAAGGTAAGAATCAAGACGAGAATGGCTTGTAACCAGTGATTACCGTGGAGATAGCGCTCGGTAATCGTTCCGGCAACGTAGTTTAGGCTCCAGAAGCCTAAAATCACGCAGAAAAGGGCGCTAATCAAAACTAGGGTGAAGTAGACCCACACGTGTAAGGAGAGTCTCAAAAGGCCGTCATAGCCGTAAGGATTAAGAAGGGACAGGTGAAAGAGATCCGTTAATAGGTAGGGCGCATTGGGGTAAAATAACAGCCACAGGATCACTAATGCCCAAAAGAGCAGACCGTTTTTAGGTTTGTCCCGGTGAATGTGAAAACTAAATTCGATGGGGAGGTAACCTAAAAACGTGTTTAAAATCAGGAACGTAAATGGCGCCTTCACGAAGCCCCATAAAAAAAGCAACCAGAGCACCACGAAGCCCCGAATTTGCCAACGCGCACTAATTTTCACAGCCACCCCTCCTTACGATTTGTCTCTAAATAAATAGTACCAGATTCTCGGGGTGTTGGCATACTATTTCACTAAGTTTAATGCCGGTTTCATTGTTTTAAATGACACATCAGTGCAACGGTAGTGGAATCGTTTTGGCGATCGGCCGTTATTAAAAGTAGCCAGATGTTGGCACGCTGCCACTAATTTTCCGCACACCCCGGTGGTCGTGCTATAATGTTAGCTGAATAGATTTTTGGAGGGAATTTTTTAATGAACCTTGATTGGAGTAGCTTTTTGACGTGGCATAACATCGTAAGCTTACTCGACATTCTGGTTGTCTGGTTTGTATTTTACGAACTCATTATGCTATTACGCGGGACCAAAGCGGTTCAGCTACTGCGTGGCATTATCATGATCGTGTTGATCAAGATCGTGAGTGTCTATGCGGGACTCGTAACGGTTTCCTGGTTAATGGATCAGGTCATTAATTGGGGCGTCATCGCCATGATCATTATCTTCCAACCCGAGATTCGTCGGGGGCTGGAACACCTTGGCCGTGGCTCTGTTTTTGTTCGAAATCGGCAGGTCAATGAAGCCGAGACGAAGATGATTCAAGCCCTGGATAAAGCCATTCAGTATATGTCTAAGCGTCGAATTGGCGCGTTGATGACGATTCAGATGGATACGGGGTTGGAAGACTATATTGAAACCGGCATCGAGCTTAACGCTCACATTACTGGTGAACTCCTGATCAATATTTTTATTCCAAATACCCCGCTGCATGATGGGGCAGTCATTATTCGCGATAACCAGGTTGCGGTAGCGGCGGCATACTTGCCGTTGTCGGAAAGTAATTTGATTCCCAAGGAACTTGGTACCCGGCACCGGGCAGCGGTTGGTATCTCGGAAGTAACGGATGCGTTGACCATCGTTATCTCTGAAGAAACTGGTGAAGTGTCGATCACCAAGAATAACGAGTTGTTGCGGAACATGGACCAAAATGACTACCTGAAGTTCCTACAAAATGAGCTGATCAAGGATCAGGAACCCGAACGGCATAATTTGTTTAACCGGGTGCTTGACTACGTTGACCAACACTTTAGAGGGGGGACGCGTCAGTGAAGGCATTTTTTAATAGCCGGTGGCTTTACCGGATCCTATCGTTATTCTTAGCGGTGATGCTGTTTGTCTATGTGAATAGTACGAAAACAACTTCGACGCAAACAACCGGTGGTTCGGAAACAAACTCATCGACTTTGACGGCTACCGAAAATAAAACGGTATCGGTTCAATTACGGTTGAACGTCAACTCGGATAAGTACTTTGTGACGGGCTACCCGGAAAAGGTTAAGGTCCATTTGAGTGGGCCAGCTGCACTAATTACCGCAACTGCGAACACCCAAAATTTTCGAGTATACGCCAACTTGACGGGGTTAAAGACCGGACAGCACAGCGTCAAGCTACAACAAGACGGGCTTAACCGCGATATTAGTTATAAAATCGACCCGGAGCGCATCTCCGTTAACATTCAACCGCGTCAAACGGTCAGCTTCCCAGTCACTGTGAACTACGATAAGTCGCGACTCGCGGATAACTATGAAGCAGGGACGCCAACGACGGATGTGACGAGTGTTAAGGCAACTGGTGCAAAGAGTGAGATCAACCGAGTTACCCGGGTGGTTGCACAATTGACGTTACCACAAAATGCGAAGTCAACGGTCAATAGTCAAGCGGTAATTGAAGCCTTGGATAAGCAGGGCCGAACCGTGAACGTGATTTTGACGCCATCGACGACCCAAGTAAATTTGCCAATTACGGCAAAGGGGCATTCAAAGAAGGTACCGTTGTCGTTTAAGGCCAAAAATGCGAATGCGGATCTCAATTACACACTGAAGAGTGCGACGAGTTCAGTTCGGGTATTCGGTACCACAAGTGAACTGGATGCCATCTCAAAAATTGAGGCGGACGTTGACGTGAGTGACGTTAAAGATAGCAAGACCAAGACGATTCGGTTAGATCCAGCAGATCATGATGTGACTGGCATTGATCCGACATCGGTCAAGGTAACAATTACTGCAAAATCAAAATGAGAATTGAAATGAGGATAATATCAAATGAAGTATTTTGGAACTGATGGTGTACGTGGGATCGCAAACCAAGAATTAACGCCGGAACTCGCTTTTCGGTTAGGTCGTGCCGGTGGGTACGTGTTGACAGAACATGCAACTGATACGAAGGCCCAACCACAAGTGTTGGTGGCCCATGATACTCGAATTTCTGGTCAGATGCTGGAAGAAGCATTGGTTGCCGGATTACTGTCCGTTGGGATCGAAGTGTTACGACTAGGCGTGATCACAACGCCGGCTGTTGCCTACTTAGTTCGTAATCAAGGGGCAGACGCAGGGGTCATGTTGACCGCTTCTCACAACCCAGTTGCTGATAACGGCATCAAGTTCTTTGGGGCAGACGGCTATAAGCTCTCTGACGCATTGGAAGAAGAAATTGAAACCTTATTAGACCAACCCGATAACTTGCCACGGCCATCCGCAGCTGGTTTGGGCACCGTCGAAGATTATCAAGAAGGTAGCCAAAAGTACATTCAGTTCTTGGAACAAACCATTTCTGATGATTTGAGCGGCATGCATATTGCGGTTGATTCAGCTAACGGTGCGACCAGCAGTTTGGTATCCCGGCTTTACGCTGATTTAAACGCTGATTTTGATACGATCGCCACCACGCCAAATGGGTTAAACATTAACGATGGCGTCGGCTCGACTCACCCAGAACAACTCCAAAAGTTCACGGTCGAACAGGGCGCGCAAGTCGGCTTGGCGTTTGACGGCGACGGTGACCGGTGCATCGCAGTTGACGAACAAGGCAACCTCGTTGACGGTGATAAGATCATGTACGTTTGTGGCAAATACATGGCGGCTCACGGTCGGTTGAAGAAGGATACCATCGTCACCACGGTGATGAGTAACTTAGGTATGTACAAGGCAATGGAAGCCCACGGCATGACCAGCGTGAAAACCAAGGTTGGCGACCGTTACGTGGTTGAACAAATGCTCGCGGACGGCTACAACTTGGGTGGCGAACAATCAGGGCACATCGTCTTCTTAGACTTTAATACCACTGGTGACGGCATGCTGACGAGTCTGCAACTCCTTCACATCATGAAGGAAACGGGGAAGAAGTTATCCGAACTCGTTGCTGACGTTCAGGATTACCCTCAAGAATTAGTCAACGTGAAAGTTGCTGATAAGAAGGCTGCTTTGAACAACCCTGCTATCAAGGCAATCATTGACACGGTGGAAAAAGAAATGTCCGGCGATGGCCGCGTGCTTGTTCGCCCTAGTGGGACGGAACCCCTGTTGCGGGTGATGGCTGAAGCACCTACTAAAGAAGCAGTTAAAGCTTACGTCGATCGGATCGCCACGGTTGTTAAGCAAGAAGTCGGCGTTGATTAGGCTGGATGGCGTCATTTTGAAAGCTAATTGAAAATTAAACTGAAAAAAGATTCTGCATGAAATTAGGAGGCAGTTTTCAAACAAATCTGTTTGAAAACTGCCTTTTGCTAACTTGTGGCCGAAATAAATCATTTTCAATCTATACCACTTTAAACTTAATTATTGACACAGTTCGTTAATCGCTGTAAAGTATACATGTTCTTAAGAGTTAATTAATTTAATTGAGTCTATACCAATTTAAAAATCATGAAAATTCGAGGATGAAAGCATATGTGTGGAATTGTTGGTGTCACCGGTAGTGATAATGCCGTAAAAATCTTATTAGATGGTCTCCAAAAGCTGGAATACCGAGGTTACGATTCAGCCGGTATTTATGTAAACGACCAAAGCGGTGAAGATTATCTCGTGAAAGAAAAGGGTCGAATCGCTGATTTGAAGCGCGAAATTGGTCCAGATGTTCACGGTTCCACCGGGATCGGCCACACGCGCTGGGCAACTCATGGGGTTGTTAGCGTTGATAACGCCCACCCACAAGTGTCTAAGGATAACCGGTTCTACTTGGTCCACAATGGTGTGATCGATAACTTCCAAGAACTGAAGAGTGATTACCTCAGTGATGTACCATTTACAAGCCAAACCGATACTGAAGTCGTTGTCCAATTGATCGACAAGTTGGCCGTTGAAGAAAACTTGAACGCCCACGACGCATTCGTTAAGGCTTTGACGTTACTAAAAGGTTCGTCATACGGGTTCTTATTAATGGACCGCGAAGATCCTGATACGTTGTACGTTGCCAAGAATAAGAGCCCATTGTTGGTTGGGGTCGGCGATGGCTTCAACGTGGTTTGTTCGGACGCCTTAGCTATGTTGCGTGAAACTCACGATTTCTTGGAATTGATGGACGGCGAAGTTGTGACCATCAAGCCAGACAGCATCAAGATCGAAGATAAGGACGGCAACGCGGTTGAACGTGATACCTTCCACGTTGACATGAATGCGGATGAAACCGATAAGGGGACTTACCCATTCTACATGTTGAAGGAAATCGACGAACAACCTAACGTGATGCGGAAGTTAGCCCAAGTTTACCTATCAGAAACTGGCGAACCCGTTATCAGCGACAAGTTGTTATCATCAATGAAGCAAGCTGACCGGATCTACATCGTTGGGGCCGGGACGAGTTACCATGCGGGCTTAGTCGGCAAGCGGTTATTTGAAAACTTAACTCAAACGCCAACTGAAGTTCATATTTCTTCAGAATTTGCTTACGAACAACCTATCTTGTCAAAGAAGCCATTTTTCATCTTCTTGTCACAAAGTGGTGAAACGGCTGATAGTCGTGAAGTATTAGTTAACGTTAACGCTGCTGGGTACGAAAGCTTAACGATCACGAACGTTCAAAACTCAACGTTATCACGGGAAGCAACCTACACGTTGTTGCTACACGCCGGTCCAGAAATTGCGGTTGCCTCAACCAAGGCATACACGGCTCAAATTGCAATTGAAGCAATCTTAGCGAAGGCCTTGGGCGAATCCGACAACCAAATCGTTGCCCAACGGTTCGATATTCGCCAACAACTCGGGTTAGTAGCAACTGGAATCCAAGCCATCGTTGATGCTAAATCTGAAATTGAACAGTTAGCCAAGGATGATTTCTTAAACACCTCAAACGCCTTCTACATTGGTCGGAGCCTCGACTGGAGCGTTTCATTGGAAGCAGCGTTGAAGTTGAAGGAAATCTCTTACGTACAAGCAGAAGGGTTTGCTTCGGGTGAATTAAAGCACGGGACCATTGCGTTGATTGAAGAAGGTACGCCAGTTATCGGGATCATCACGCAAGCTAAGACGGCTGGTTTGACCCGGTCAAACTTACAAGAAACGATGGCACGTGGTGCGAAGATCATCACCATTGTGAGCGAAAACTTGGCAAAGGATGGCGATAACATCGTCTTGCCAGAGGTTGATGAACTCATGACACCATTGTTGAGCGTTGTACCAACGCAATTGTTGGCTTACTACACGAGTTTACACAAGGGCTTAGACGTTGATAAGCCACGGAACTTGGCCAAGAGTGTGACGGTTGAATAGTCGACTGTGACTGAAATGAATGTTTAATTTGAGCGATGCGATTCTACGTTAGTAGAGTGGCATCGCTTTTTTTGCTGTCGGTTGTGTCCAGCGTAAGCGTGTTTAGTTTGTGAAATGATTCTGGGTTTAGATAGTGGGAGGATGCCGCGGGAGGCTCCGGCACTATGCGAGGCTGGAACGCAGTGGCCAGATAGGCTTCCAAGCTTCGCTGGGTCGCGGGCCTACGAGCTAGGAATGGCTGAGGACCGCCATGCCGGATCTCTCCGGGCCCGCGTATGACTAAGGCACTCGCACCCCGAACCCCACGGGGCACGATTGCCCAAGTCATACCGACACTGCTGAGCCTCGCGCGCCTCCGCCTCCAACTACATGGTGCGCTGTTGTCAACCAGAACCGCTGACTGTCACATATTGAAGTTGACTAAACTGTGTACCGGCAACGTTAGACGATAACTCGACAACTACGGAAGCAATTGTGGTCAATGTTCAGTAACCGCAATGGACTAACGGTTGCGTGATGTCGAGCTTCATCAGTTGACCGTCACGTCTATGTTGATTTGATAAGATGACGTTACCGTTCAACGCGTTTTGAGATGTTCTGCGATAGTGCCGAACTGCGCCAATGTAAGATTCCGGTCAGCGGCTAGGTGGATGCTGTGTCGCGATAATTGGTGGTTGTTGACGAACTTCCAACAATCGCCAATTATCGGGGACGAATTGAAGACTCGCATGAATTTTGGCGAGGCTTGAATTCGAGGACTGAGACCGCTCTTCGGCTCAGGCCGGCCCCACAGCAGGAACCTAGGCGCTGACCGGAATCGACAGTCCAAGCAAATCACTGCACTTCACAAACTGAACACAAGAATGCTTACGTTGGACACAATCGACAGTCAAAATAGATAACTCAAATCCCAGTATTAGACCTAAACCAGTTTTCGTGATAGAATCGCGCATAGAAGAGAGATGATTAGAATGAAATTTACGAAAAAAAGAACGGCGTCTAACAAACAGGCGTCTGCTAAACGGGATGCAACGTGGGAAAAATTTAAATCGCAACAAAACACATTAGCTGCAAACAAGCGTGGTGACCGCAGTAAAGGTGCTCGTCAGCCTAAGTATTAATGAGTTGGTGGGAGCGAAAGTCCGATTTTAGGTGCCTTTTGCTTGCAATATTGGTCTAGATAGCTTATTATTGGACTATACCAACAAAAGGAGTGGCGGAATCCATGTCAGAATCAACGAAAGCAAAAATGAATGTGATTGTCGTTAAGGATCGGCTAGAAGGCGGTCAACAAGGCTATCAAGTATTTAAGGAAGCCTACGAAAACGGAGCAAAGGTTTACGGCCTTGCTACGGGGAGTACGCCGGTGACGACGTACGACGCCATTATTAAGAGCGACCTTGATTTTAGTCAAATGACGTCCATTAACCTTGATGAATACGTCGGATTGGAACCAACCCACCCACAAAGTTACCATTACTTTATGCAGACTCACTTATTTGATCAAAAACCATTTGCACAATCTTACGTGCCAAATGGCATGAACGCGGATGCCGCTGATGAAATGGCGCGCTACGACCAGATCATTGCTGACAACCCGATTGATCTTCAAATTTTGGGCTTAGGTCAAAACGGCCACATTGGTTTTAACGAACCTGGGACTGATCCAGCCATGGGCACTCACAAGGTGACGTTAACTGAATCAACGATCAAGGCGAATGCCCGGTTCTTTGAACATGAAACTGATGTGCCACGTTATGCGTACTCAATGGGAATTGCTTCAATTATGAAGAGTCACCAGATCTTGTTAGAAGCCTATGGTGAAGAAAAAGCCGCAGCGGTTAAGGCCATGATTGAAGGCCCAGTAACGACCGATGTACCAGCCAGTTTCTTACAAAATCACAACCACGTGACGGTTATTCTTGATGAGGCATCAGCAAGTTTATTAACCAAGTAAGTTTCGCTTAAAACTAAACAGTACGGCATAAGAGAGGCAGATGGTGACATCGCTCTCTTTTTTTTATGAATTAAAAAATTGAGTGGCCGTTGGTTGAATTGTAATGTTCTCGTTATTGAAGCCACCTAGAAATCCCGATATAATGGCCTTAACATCATAGGTATGTCGAGGAGGAGACGCAAAGATGCGAAAACCAATCATCCTCAAGCTGGCTTTGACCGGCTTGGTGGCGTGTGGGTTAGTGGGGGCTGACCAGGTGAAACCGGCAGCTAGTACCCAAACGACACAGTTTATTAGCACGTTATCAACGCCAGTTAAAACCGTTGCGAACCAGTACAAATTGTATCCATCAGTCATGATGGCGCAAGCAGCGCTGGAGAGTGGCTGGGGCACGAGTCAACTGTCAACGTCAGCAAACAATTATTTTGGCGTGAAAGGCAGTTATAACGGTCAGTCGGTAACGATGTCGACGGCCGAATATGACGCAAACGGACAGTTGTATTACACCAACGCGGCATTTAAAAAATACCCAAGTGTGCAAGAATCAATGGTCGATAATGCGCAATTGTTACGTAATGGGACAGCATGGGATAGTAGTTACTATTCTGGCACCTGGCGTGAGAACGCGGCCACTTATCAAGATGCTGCCAATGCGTTGACGGGTAAGTACGCGACTGCACCAACTTATGGCACGTCGTTGATCAATTTGATTCAAACGTATGGGTTATCAACGCTTGATAGTGGCGGTAGTGTGGCAAGTGAGAGTTCAACTGCTGATAGTAGTAGCGCAAACAGTAGCAGTACCGCAACAACCCCAACGACGCCGACAACAGGGGCGACGAATACGACGTCAACAACTAAGTCAAAGAAGATTACTTATACCACGGGTGAGAATGGCCAATCAGTGGTATTAGGGAGTCGCTTCCGAAATTACGCGATTTATAATCACGTTAAAGGGAGTGCTTATAAAACGACCAAGTATAGCTGGTATACGATTGGTGGTTGGACAAATCGGCCAGTTTGGCTCGATGGTCGGGCGTACAAGTCGGCTACCAAGACAAACTGGTACCGGATCCGGTTTAGCAAGCAAACAACTGCTAAGAAGTACTGGGTGTACAAAAAGGCGCTGACTTTCCCAAAAACGACTTATAGTAAGTTAGAGACGTCAGCGACGATTGGCTCGACATCCGAGACGGTTTATAACCACGTTTATAACTCGGCTTATCTCGCGAAGAAGTTAACGACCACCGATGCATTGAAGAACCAAAAAGTGACCGTGAACGAAAAGGCAACGCACGTCCAAAGCGGCATTACGACGACGTGGTACCGATTTAGTGCCGGTGATGTTACTGGCTGGGTGAAAGCAAGTGCATTTTCAAAGGTAGGTTAGTGTTAAATAAGCAACGGACTACCAATTTTGACACTTAATGATCAAGGGGCATCATGGATTCCAAAATTGGAATTTGTGATGCCTTTTCAGGTATTTAGCGCCAATTGGTTAAGGATTTGCTTATTTTTATCGCGAGGTTCTTGTACAATCGTGAAAAACCGGTATAATAGGCACGGCTTAGAACATTTAGAATGGAGACTTGACTCAATGAGGTTTTGGAAAAAAGTAACGTTAACGCTCGGGGTGTTGCTGTCGGTTGGGGTCGGCAGTAGCATCACGGCTCAAGCAGATAGTCACACAGCGTTTATCGATGAACTCAGTACCCCAGTGTTACAAGTCAGCCGGAAGTATCACCTGTACGGCTCCGTTATGATGGCTCAGGCGGCTTTGGAGAGTGACTGGGGAACGAGCGCGCTATCGACCCAGGCCAACAATTACTTTGGCGTGAAGGGCAATTATGGCGGTCGTTCGGTGACGATGTCAACGTCGGAAGCGAACACCAGTGGCGATTTGTATAAAACGCTTGCCCAGTTTAAAGCATACCCAAGTATCGCAGCATCGTTGAACGATTATGCTAAAGTGTTGCGGGGCGGGACGACTTGGAACCCGTTTTTATATCAGGGTGCTTGGCGTGAAAATGCCGATTCGTATATGTCAGCGACCGCAATCGTGGCCAAGAACTATGCGACTGATACGAATTATCAGGACAAGCTCAATCAAATAATTGCGCAGTACGACCTACATGATCGCTTTGACCGGGCAACGGCCCACGCGACCGATGCTGACCATACGACGGTGATCACCCCCGGCGTGAGCTACGCAACTTACGATGGCACTGCAACGGTGAAATCAGGCACGATTCGGTTTTATAAGAATGTTCCCGGACCAAGCGTCAAGGCGAAGTCCATCAAAACGGATCAGTTAGCCAATCAAAAGGTAACTGTGCTTCAGCGGGGCATTATTACTAAATCACAAACGATTTGGTATCAGGTTAAGACCGCCCAAGCAACCGGCTGGGTTCAGTTAACAGATTTACTGAATTTAGCAACTAAATAACGTTTGACGATGACGGTGAGTCTATCTTAACTAAGAGAACTTTGCTATAATGACGCATATGTGCGGCGCAATACTGGTCGCGCATAACGGCAGTAAAACTCACCGTTACTGGTCGCCGATAACGATGATGTAGGCGACTTAAAACAGAGGTAAGGAAGACATTAGACATGGCAACTGATTATAAAATTAAAGTTCAAAATGTAACGAAAGAGTACGAATTATTTAAGACTCAGTCGGATAAGTTAAAGGCGTTCTTCGCCCTTAACCGCAAACCAGTCCCTCATTTTTGGTCCTTAATGGGCATTTCGTTGGAGATTAAAGCCGGTGAAACGATGGGCTTAATTGGGGTCAACGGTTCAGGTAAATCGACGTTATCCAACATCATTTCAGGGATTATTCCGCAAACGACTGGGATTGTTGACGTTCGTGGTGACACCTCGATTATTGCAATTGGGGCTGGCCTACGAGGCAATTTGACCGGATTAGAAAACATTCGCTTGAAAGCGTTAATGCAGGGATTGACCAACGAAGAAATTGATCAGTTAATGGATGATATTGTCAGTTTTGCTGATATTGGCGATTTCTTGTATCAACCTGTCAAGAGCTACTCAAGTGGGATGAAATCCCGGTTGGGATTCTCAATTGCGGTTCACGTTAACCCTGATATTTTGATTATTGATGAAGCTCTGTCCGTTGGTGATGATACGTTCTACCAAAAGTGTGTGGACAAAATCACTGAATTTAAAGAAGAGGGTAAGACCATTATCTTCGTCAGTCACTCATTAAAGCAGATTGAAATGCTCTGTGATCGGGTTGCGTGGATTCACTACGGTACCTTGAAGCAGGTTGGCCCTACGGCGGATGTTGTGAAGAACTACAAGTCGTTCGTTAAGTGGTTTAAGAACCTGGATAAGAAGGAAAAGAAGCACTTCCAGCGACGGATGAAGGAAGCCCAAAAGGCGTTTGATATTGATGCTTATCAAGCTGAAGCAGTGGCGGTGCGGCAAGAAGCCAATCCTGAAGAAAAGAACGTTGCAGCAAAGGTTAAGCATGATTTCTATGGCTCAGTCATTAGCGAAAAGATGTCAGGTGGCAACCGGGTGTTAACCTTTGCGGTACTCGCGCTGTTTATTCTGTTCTGCTGGGTCAACGTGTCAGGCCACTCACTGAGTGAAGTTGTGACCAACCCAACTAACCTGGTGCACCCAACAGAACACGTTAGCGTTGTTGGGAGTTATGATAAATTAAAATAAATGAAAATTTAATTAAAGAATTATCATCATAAATGTGGACTTTTCTAATTTATAATGGTATTCTTTAATTAACCATTTATTTACCACCTACTTGTCTAGCGATGAGTAGGCCCATCTCTCATTTGACAATTGAATCAAATGATCGAAAAGCCGTCAGTGATGAAGGCTTTTTTTGTTGTCCGAATAACTGGGTGCGTGTTGAAATAAAGGAAGTTTGGGATTTGGGGACGTGAGTAGCCTAAAAGCGATGTTTGATGCTGTCCCTAGACCGCCATCATGCACAAATTAGCAATCAATAATTAACTTTTGTTGCTAAAAAACCAAAACCGGAAAAATATATTAATAAAGCTGTTGACAGCGCTTACAAAATGCCTTATATTAGTTCTTGTAAGGTATGAATAATTACCTTCTAATCAATTCTCTTTCTCTCTTATGCCGCCACTATCAGCCGATAGTGGCTTTTTGGTATCTATAAATAGGGATTAATCAGACCTTATAAAACAAGATTTAAGGATGAAAGGTGTTGATTTAGCAGTTTTCAAAGATTGATTGATGTCTTGAAAAAATATTTCACTGTCAATTATTTTATGGTATACTAATCAAGTTGCGATGAAGGAGGGCGTAGAATGAAGAGTCATGAAACGTTTACGTTGATCGAAGAAATTACCCGTCTGGATGGTTCGAAGTACATGGAGATCAGTAATATGGTCCAAAATGGTCGAGCCGAATTGGCTGCCGAGCGCGGTTATATTAAACAGGTGCGAATTTTACAACTCAACATTCCTCATTCACCACACGTGGTTGCTTACGAAGACTATGTGAATGAAAATTATGAGATGCCAACGGAAGCGTTGGATCATTTCGAAGAGTGGGAGAAACCCGAAAAGATTCAAAACGAGGTTAATATGGTCTTAAAAGAAAACCATATTGGTTAAATTCTTCTGCGAAAAAGATTTGCATAGTATGAGAGTTTATGGTATAAATATTACATGGTGTTTTTGCCCCGTAGTTCAGTGGTAGAATAATTGACTGTTAATCAGGAGGTCGCTGGTTCGAACCCAGCCGGGGCAGTTTCATAAATATTCATTTATGAGTTTATAGTATACATGATTGCCCCGTAGTTCAGTGGTAGAATAATTGACTGTTAATCAGGAGGTCGCTGGTTCGAATCCAGCCGGGGCAGTTCACCATTTAAGTTTCAAACAGTAACATCAATTTAATTATTGCCCCGTAGTTCAGTGGTAGAATAATTGACTGTTAATCAGGAGGTCGCTGGTTCGAACCCAGCCGGGGCAGTCATAAGTCGTGTGTCACTCATCATTTTGATGGGTGACTTTTTTGTTGTCGTTTGTGTCCAGCGTAAGTGTGCGGAGCGAGACGGGTTGAGAGCAGTGTGCAAGGCGACATCGGTGAAGGCGCCCGGGCCTGGCGGGTTTACCGATGTCGCCTTGCATGCAGCTCTCAGTCTCGCGCAGCACCATTCGGCGTGGTGGCCAGAAAGCGCGTGGTTGACAAGTTTTTGCAGTGACAGGAACCCTAGAAATGACAGTTTAAGCGGCGCCGAATTTTGTAGCCTGAGAGCGCCGGTTTTCATGCGGCTTTGGCGAGCGAAGCGACGACAAACAGCCGACACTCAAAACTGCACTCAACACTTACGCTGGACACAAACGACAGTGACAAAGCTAAAAAAAGACCACAGCACTCAATGAAGCATGCTGTGGTCAAACTGTATGTCAATTATTATAAATCATCCGTCATCTCATCATGAACGGCTTCAGTCTGTAACGCCTTGAGGTGTTCAAACAAGATGCCTTCACGAAGACCGCTGTTTGAAAAGGTGATGTGGTCTGAATCAAGATAGCGCATCAACAGCACTAATGGAATGAGACCACCAACGATGATGTCGGCTCGGTCCTTGCTCAAGCCCGGAATCGCTTTACGTCCTTCTAAGTCCTGACTCACAATTCGTGAAAAGGTGTCATCGATGGCCTGACGGCTTAGTCGATAGCCGTGGATGTCTTCGGAATCCAGAATGTTGTTGAAACGGCGGTTGATTTTCGCCATGGTTCGATTACTACCACCTAGCCCGATGACGGGGAGGTTAAGGCCGTTTCGGAGCCACCAGACGTTATTTAAAATATCATTGAAGAAGGTCATGGCGTCAAAAAGTGAATTAGCCGTAATGGTGTCGGGCGATAAAAACTGCTGAGTCAGGTTAACGCTTCCCAATGGAATGCTAATCAAGTGACTGATTGCGCCATTTTGAACGAGCACGATCTCAGAGCTTGCGCCGCCAGTGTCTAGGATAACGGCATTGGTTGAGGGTAACGTTTCGCTGACGCCAAGGTAGTCGTAATAAGCTTCCATGGTACCAGGAAGAACTTCGAGCGGTACCCCGAGTTGAGCTTCTGCGAGTTTAAGAAATTTCTTTTGGTTGCTGGCCTGACGTGTTGCAGCGGTTGCAACGGCTTTTAGATGTAAATTGTCGAGGCCGCTGTACACGGCCTTAAAGTCGTTTAACGCTTCAAGGGTCCGATCGATTGCTTCTGGTTGGAGCACCTTTTTGGGTCCCATGTTTTCAGATAAACGTACATATTGTTTCATTTGTTTGACGGCCTGTGTCGTGCCGTCGTTGTTGATTTGGGTAATGGTCATCCGGGCTGAGTTGGAGCCTAGATCAATCACAGCAAAGTTTTCCATTAGTCGGGGTCACTCCCATCATCATAGTTCAACGGATTAGGTTGGTTTTCTGGACTGAGCATGGGTTGAAATTCCGTTGGTTTAGCTGCCGCTTCAAGTTGTTGATCACGGGCCACTTTAGCGCTGGCTGCTTCGGCAAAATACGTTTGAGCGTCCAACGCCGTCAATCCGCGACGGTCAACTCGACGGTAGGTATCGTCAGGTGTCAGTACTCGAGTCTTCAGGTTGTCGTTCCACATGGTATCGTAAATTTGATTGGCCTGTTCCTCAAGGTCTGATTGATTAATGGGGAAGAGAAGTTCTACCCGCCGATTCAAGTTACGGGTCATCAGGTCCGCACTGGCAAGGTAGGTTGTGCGCTGACCGTTAAAGTCAAAGATGTAAATTCGACTGTGTTCCAAGAAACGACCGACGATGGAGTGAACGGTGATGTTATCACTGATGCCTTCGATGCCAACTTTCAAACAGCAGATACCGCGAATAATCAGGTGAATCTTCACACCTGCGTGAGAAGCACGGTAGAGGTGCGCAATCATCTTTTGATCTGATAGTGAGTTCATTTTCATTCGGATCGTGACGGGTTTGCCCTGTTTGGCGAGTGCGATGGCTTGATCGAGCTTATCATCAATAAATTCGCGAATCCCCTTTGGTGAAATGTGGAGCTGGTGGAAGTAAGGCGGCTTTGAGTAGCCGGATAACATGTTGAAAATATTGGTGGCATCGATGCCCATGTCATTGTTAGCGGTGAAAATGCCCATATCGGTGTAGAAGTGGGCGGTAACGTCGTTGTAGTTACCAGTTCCCATGTGCATATACCGGCGAATATCACCTTGTTCACGGCGGACAACGAGCGATAGCTTACAGTGGGTCTTCAAGCCAATCAAACCGTAAATAACGTGACAGCCCATTTTTTCAAGTTGTTTAGCCCAGTGAACGTTATTTTGTTCATCGAACCGGGCTTTGACTTCGACCAAAACGGTGACCTGTTTGCCATTTTGAGCGGCGCGGCCAAGGTAACGAATGATTGGTGAGTCACCAGAAACCCGGTAAAGCGTCATTTTGATGGCTAAGGTGTCGGGATCAACGGAGGCTTGGCGAATAAATTCAACAACGGCGTCAAACTTATCGTACGGGTGTTGCATCAGCCAGTCGTGAGACCGAATCGCATCAAAAATGTTGTGGTTGTGATCGAGCGCTTTAGCTTGGTAGGCAGTGAACTTCGGGTATTTGAGTTCGGGGTGGTTCACGACCGCACTAGCGAGCTTATTCAAGAAGGTCAGGTCAACGGGGCCGCTCGTTTCATAAAAGGCGTAGTCCGGAATGCTGAGTTGCTTGGTGAGACGCTTCAGGACTTTTTTGCTAATGGTGTTTTCGATTTCAAGCCGGATGACGTTTCCGTGTTCACGAAGTTTGAGCTGCTGCTGGACTTCCTTGAGGAGGTCGGAGGTATCTTCTTCAGCGACATCGAGGTCCATATCCCGAATCACCCGGAATACAGCACTTTCAGTGACTTGGTAATTGACAAACAGCTGGCCAACGAAGGCTTTAATGATGTCTTCGAGGAGGATAAAACTGTTTTCCTCACCAGGTAAACGAACCACTCGTGGGAAAACATCGGGAATCTGTAACGTTGCGTATAACTTAGTGTCAGGATCATCGGTTTGAACGAGTTGAATTGCAAGATTCAAGGTGTCGTTTGCAATGAACGGAAATGGCCGAGAACTATCATCAGCCATTGGGGTTAGGACCGGATAGAGTTCATCATGGAAGTAACCTTTGATGAACTGGAACTGGGCATCCGTTAGGTCATCGATTGATTTTAGAAAAATGTTTTCCGTAACGATGGCCGGTAACAGTGACCGGTTGAGGGTGTTATATTGCTTGACTAACATCTCGTGCGCCTGTTTATTCACCGCTCGAAGTTGTTCTTCCGCGGTCATTCCGGACGCATCAGGTTTGGGGTAGTCAACCGCTGCTAATTTAGCCAGTGAGGCGACCCGAACCATGAAGAATTCATCCAGATTGTTTTGGGTGATCCCTAAAAACTTTAGGCGTTCCAACAGCGGGTTTAGCTTATCCCGGGATTCTTCTAAAACCCGGTCGTTGAAGGCTAACCAGCTGAGTTCGCGGTTGGTGTAGTAGTTAGGATCATTGTAGTTTCGTTTACCACTCATTTTGCTGTCACGCTCCTTTGTTTAAGACGGGGTTTCAGACCAAAGGTTTCTTCAAAGAATCGACTCTTGAAGGCGAACTCCCAGTTTTCAAACGATAAATTGTCGTTGCTGAAGACGGTGATGACAACGGCTGGCGATTTGATGGAAACGGAGATTCGTTTGATTTTTTGCTGCCGGTCATCGTCCAGCGCATCCGCTAATCGCAGAATGGCCGCCAGTTTTGCAATCAATAATCGCTCAGAAGTGGCCATTTTTTGGAAGTGGCTTAAATCTTCACTCGGGGTGGTTGTGCTATGGTAACGGGTGATTGCTGCAATTAACTGTCGTTCGTGGACTGATAGTCCGACGATGTTGGAGTGCTGAATGATGTAATCAGAGTGTAAGTAGTGCTCGTGAGTATCAATGTAGGCGCCGACATCATGTAAAATCGAGGCAACTTGCAAGAGTAATCGAGCGCGCTTGTCTAATTGATGGATCGGCTTTAACTGATCAAACAAGTGGAGCGCAAACTTGGTCACCAAGTGTTGATGAATCGGCTCCACGTTGTAGTGGTTCGCGATATTTTCAGCAGCGGTAATGGTTTGCTCCGAAAAATCGTAATTGCTAAACCCGGCCCGAATGGACTCGTTAATGGCGAGACCGTCGAGGACGGTGTTGTGGGAAAAATGCACGGAGGTTGCTTGCGTAAAGCGCAGTAGTTTTCGCAACAACAGCATTTCCGGCAACAGCAGGGGGACTTCGGTTTCAGGAACGCCCAGTTGATCGATCAGATATTGATCAGAAGCATCAACGACTTGGTCAAATAACGCATCGAACTCGTCAATTGATAACGTCGCCTGCTGCGTGGTGTTCAGGGTTAAATGGCTTAACGGCATTGACCCCAGTAAGATAACCTCACTAGGACCCGCAATGGCTTCGCTAGGAAGTAACTGACTCACATCGGTCAATTTACTGTCGATGTAGTCTCGAAGGACCTCCACTGAGTTAGGGGCACTTTGACGTAAACTTTGCAGATCCTCAGCAATTCGAACGGGCCCCAGTGAAAAGTGGGTCGAGTATACGAAGGAGAGGTCGCAGAACTGGGTAATGCTTGTGTTCCCAGAATTGATGCCGATAAAGTGAATCAGTTGGCCGCGCTTGGTGTGTTTCTCCTGTCGCAGATCCAGTAAGACCGCTTGGTTACGGTAATAGGTTTCTTCACTGATCGATAGCCAGTGAATCTGAACCCCCGTCCGTAAGAATAGCTGGTCGGCGATAAAATCGGCGTTGAGTGCACGCGACAAGGCTTCGCTCCCCCAAAGCTGGTAGTCCGAAATCTGGTAATCGTTGATAATTTGGAGAAATCCCCGGAGCGCCGAGGACATCTGACTCACTAACTCGAAGTTAATGGGTTGGTGCTGATAAAGGTCGTCGCCAACAGGGAGTTCTTTATGCACCCGTTCAATTGGTTTAAGGGTCTTCAGGTCAACAATGAGAAGTTCTAGACCCTGAACCGTCACGATCATAGTGCCAAAATAGTGGTTTGGCATGACTATCGCCTCCATAAAACTTATTGAAATACTTGGTTGTCCATAATTAACTTACTAATGTGCTTTTCTGTCCGTTGATGTTCCGGTGGCAATGTCATGTAATCGCCGTAAAGTCGCGTCAGAATGGCGTCGTAATCAACCGGCACCTTCACCGACAACGACTCAAAAGGTACCGTTGTCAAATGCGTACTTTCTGCAACGGTCAAAATTTCTTTGTCGTAGGCGTACTGTGAGGCCAGATTTTTGAGGTTAAGGAACGGTCCAGCGTTGTACTGACGCATAACTTGGTCGCGCTCTTGTTTGAGGTCGGTGATCGATTCAATTTGATCGGGATCCAGGTCGGGTTTGAGGCGCCGAAGTGGGGTTTCGATTAACCCGTAACCAGCTTTTAAAATGATGCGGCTATCAAGTAGTTTAAACCGCGTGATCTGATTACGACGACTAGCTGGGTCATCGGGAATTCGATCGAAGGGGAAGATATCGATGAACACCCCTTTACGCGCGTTATTAGCGTTATTTTTCTCTTCAATATAAGTATAGCGATCCAGTAGCTTCATATAACTAAAACCGTAGTTATGGTCGGAATAGGCGGTTTGAAGAAAGTAGTGACTGTCGCGAAGTCGTGCCGGGGCGTATTTGGCGAACTGCTCATAATCGTTTCGGGTCATGCCGATATCCATGTCATCGTCCCAGGGAATGAAGCCCTTGTGACGGATGGCGCCTAGGAGGGACCCGCCGATGAGAAAGTAGTTTAATGATAAGTCGTCACAAATGTCGATGATCTGTTTTAAGTTGCCGAGTTCAACTCGGTGAATACGGGTTGTTAAGTCGATGAGTGTTGCCTCCCTAGGTAAAGTAGTAAAACGATCGACAGCGAACAGGCGTCGCTGGCCAACTGGACCAGTTCGGGAGCAACGTTATCGAATCGTTGATTGATTTACCTTAATCTTACCATAGGCGGGCTGAAATGCACGGGTGGCAAGTCGCGTTTTTTTAACTCAGCGAGTGGTAATTTAACGGGGTTAATGATAGGATACTAAGGGATATATTATAGAAAAATGGGTGGAAATTATGAAAGTTCAACAGTTGCTTGATGAATATATTGATGTGTATATCAAATCACTAAAATACCTGGATTCGTTTGTTTCAGAACCCGCAACGGCCTACAATTTGTCGTTTGAGCAGTACCTCATTTTGCACGACATCGCGGAGAAGAGCAACGTGACCCTTGCCCGAATTGCCGATAACCGCGGTGTGACGCGAAGCGCTATTTCACGGCAGATCAAAGTGTTGTTGAATCTTGATTACATTTATCAACAACGTGATGATAAGGATCACCGACGTCAATACCTGCACTTGACCCCTCGTGGCCGTCAAATTGAAGAAATCGTGACCCAAAAGGCAAGCGACCGGTTTACCAGCTGGGTGAACATCTTTGGACAGGAAAAAGCGGAATCGTTGCTTGACTTTATTAAAGAATTCAGTGAAGTTGCCAAGCTAGAGAATAATGGTAAGGCCAGCGAGTAGACGCCACAAGCGAACGACTGGTTGTTGATTGGCGACCATGAGCTGGACCAGTTAACCTCATGAAGATGAAATAGCCTCACATGTCTCGCGATGGGCATGTGGGGCTATTTGGCTTATCAATTTTAATCAATCACTTCCAGCGTGTAATTACCGCTATTACTGAGAAGTTTTGAAACCGGACACCGTTTTTCAGCCTGATGAACGAAATCGACGGCTTGATCGTGGGAGATGCCCGGAATTTGAATCTTGGCATCAACTAAAAATTCGAGGCCGCCAGTCCCCTTGACCATGGTGACGTGAACCCGAACTTTTGCCCGGTGCGGGAGGTCGTTTTCGCGTTCAATTGCCTGTAACGTTGCCCCCATGCAGGTACTCAAAGACAGGCCGAGCAACTGTTCGGGGTTGGCACCCGGCGTATCCTTTAGCGGATCACTAACGACGACGGCTAAGCCGTTTGGAATGTACGCTGCGCCGTTGAGGCCATCTTGATTAATAGCGTCCGTTTCGTATTTTTTAATGTATCGTTTACCATTTCGTTCTAGTGTCATACCAAATAACCTCCTAATGGTGTTAGTTTAACCGCTTTCAAAACCGATTTCAATTATTTATCACTGAAATTAGGCGGAACTAATTTTATCATTTCAGAGGTATACCAATTTTTATAATCTTTTTGATATATTTTAAATGCTGTGTTGAGTAACAATGCGCAAAAGGACACTGATAAGCGCGTTATAACAACTTCTTGTTTTGACTGAGTTATTTAATAATTAACGATTAATAACTAGACCATTATTGATTGATGCGCTATAATAGGACTATCGAAGGAGGTTGGGCAGATTTAACTTATTTGGAGGGAATCAATAATGAGCATGATTGACTTCTCGAGCCATCCAGCGGTGCAACGCGCTTGGATGCACCAACTCGGCCAGCAGGGAGAGCTGATCGAACCAGAGGCGATGACTCGGTTTAAGGCCTTAGCTGAAGCGTATAACCGGCAGTATGGGGAACGCCGGGTGCGCCCGAAGCTGAATCACGATTAGTTGTTGGCAATCGGACTGAATATGAGCTTAGATGATTAGGATAACTGATTGGGGCGTTCAACCCAAGCTATTTTGGAGGTAGCTTGCGTTGAGCGCCCCATGTTAGATTTAGAGGGTTAAGTCGTGATTGGTGTTCATGTAGTAGAGCATTGGGGCGCTTGCTATCCACATTTAACCGTGGTTTAATAAAATTAACGGACATCAATCTATGGCTCGTCTGGGTTGGTGCGAAACGAATTTTGACGAGCTGGGCATCATTGAGAGGAGTCAACGTGTTGTATAAAGTAATGGTTGTGTTGCATGATGAAGATGATTATATTCGGATGAACAAGGTGTACTTTGAAACCATGCCGGTTGCGGGACAGTACATCATTCACTCCGATGGGTTAGCGTACGTTGTTGAAGAGGTCACCAGTTTTGCGGGTTACGTCAGCAGCAAGGGCGCAACTACCATTTTGGTCGTTCACCAAGCACCAAAAGAAGCAGCTGTTAATCAGCTGTACGGAATTGATATTGAACGTGACCTTGATGATCCTGAAGAGGGGTAGTCGAAACACAACGCGTGTCTATAAAAACTGAATAAGTGAAAATACAAAATAATGCCGCAAATTCCTAATGTTGAGGAATCCGCGGCATTATTTTTATCTCGTCTACAGAAGACTAGAAGAATCGGTTCGTTCGAGGATCGATCCCAAAGGAATGCGCCTGTAGGTAACTTAAAACGGCGGGATCGTGAACTTGTTGAACGTCCTTAGGGGTTACGGGACGGACTTGGTTATCGTCAATGTGTGGCTGTGAGTGGTGATCATTAAATTGGTTCGCTTGCATATGTGTCACTTCCTTAATCAATGTTGCCACCATTATAGCGGGGGTGATTGGAAAAGGGGAGCAATATGCATCTTTTTTTCGAGGATGAATTAAAACGTCATGACTTTGCTGGTATTTCGGTTATTTAAAGATATTGTATGTAGAACTAAACTAGTCGACATGACCGATAACCGCTGATGTTTAGGGTGATTTGGCTGGTTAAACTGTGTCATGCCAATTAAGAAGAGAAGAATCGTTAATAATAGAACAAAGAGTTCAACTAGTACATTTTTCAAAACGAGCCTCCTCAAGCTAAACTTGCACCGAGTGCCGCCAACAAGACACCACCAAATGCGGTGAGTGCTAAGTAACCAATCGCAAGTAATCGTCGTTTGTTAAACAGGGTCACGACTTCGTTACTGAACGTTGAAAAAGTGGTGAAACCGCCCATAAAGCCGCTCCCAACGAGCCAGATGGTGGTCGTGGCGGCGAACGCACCGGCTAAAACGCCAAGCGCGAACGCACCGCTAAGATTGATGACCAGAGTTGCGAGGGGCAGTGGCACCCAATTGAAGATACGATTACCAAGTTGGGTGATACCAAACCGACATACGGCACCGATGGCACCAGCGAGGCAAATCAGGATGGTTATCATCATTGAAATCGCCGCCCTTCAACCCATTTGTGACTAAGCTGACGCCCCCAAAGGGCAGCCAGACACCCACAAAATAGACTACCAGCAAAGTAAAGTCCGGCAAGTAGGCCCCCTGCCTGTTGCATAAGCGTGACGGTGTCCACGCTGAAGGTTGAAAAAGTGGTAAAACTGCCAATTAGACCGACACTTAGGCCACTGAGAATTGCCGGACTAATTGGTAGCAATCGTGGTAGGGCCTGAGTAATTAAGGCAAGTAAGAGCGAGCCAACTACATTGATGCAAAAGATGGTGAGGTAGTGATGGGTGCCTAAAAGCGTGGTTAACCCAAGACGGATTGCACTTCCCAGGAACCCAAAGACAAAGATGGCAATGATTCGTTTTAACATTGAAAGCCTCCTTTTCGGATTAAGAATATTTATTTAGTCTAGGCGTCTGTGGGAGAAACTTCAAGCAGGGGAAGGAAAGTTTGACATCGACGATTCGAAACGGCACTAATCTGATCATAATCAGGGTGCCGGTTCAGTAGTAATTGACGTGGATCAGTTATTTCACTTTCTCACAATTTAGTTACAATTCCATGTCAGCCGTTGTCTTCCGGAGGGGTGCATGCTATTTTTGATAATAAACAAGGAGGATCACATGACAAATACACAAACAAAGTCTCAACGCGCGGTCTTCGTGATGATTGCCTTTTTAATGGCGATTTTCGGTCTCATGACCACCACTACATCCGCGTCAGCAGCGAGTTATAGCGTTGTCAGCACCACGTCAATGACGTCGACTGCTTATCACCGCACTTCCGCTTCCGGAGCGGTTTACAACTTAACACACACTAAGAAATTGGCAAGCTTGTCAAAGTACCCCAACACCACTTGGTACGCGACAAAGAAGGTCGTCTTAAAGCATGGCTCAACTAAGGCCATTTACTACGCGGTTAAAAATGGTGCCGGCACCGTTTCCGGTTACGTTTGGCACAAGTATTTAACGGCTGGTAAGGCGCCACTTTCGTTGAAGTATGCCAAAGCGGCAGTTGCAATGAACGCCTCAACGGGGAAGGTGCTTTGGTCAAAGAACGCCAACACCCCACGGGCAATTGCATCAGTTTCGAAGTTGATGACCCTTTACCTTGTCGAACAAAAGGTTGACGATACCAGTGCAACCTGGGATTCTAAGGTAACAACCAGTTATTCAGGCTTGAAGTCAATGGGGAACTCAAGTACCTATGGTGGCTTTAAGTTTACCAAGAACAGTTACACGGTTAAGCAATTGTACGATGCCGCGTTGATCGAATCATCGAATAACGCCGCCATCGCGCTTGGTCAGTGGGTTGCTGGTGGGTCAACACCAAGCTACAACACCAAGTTCATTAAACTGATGAACGCCCAAGCAGCCAAATGGAATCTTGGTAAGGCCAGCTTCGTTTCAGCTAATGGGATGGAACAATCAGCCCTCCGTTCGTACGGCTACTCAGTCAGTGGTGGCGATGCCAACTTAGTATCTGCTAAGGACGTTGCGCTCATTGCTAAGCACCTGATCAACGACTACCCAGCCGTTTTGACGGATGCTAGCAAGGGCTCACTTACTGTTGCGGGTCAACTATGCTACAACTATAATAACCTGTTACCAGGTCGGAAATACTACCAAGCTTCCCTCAACGTGGATGGCCTGAAGACCGGCTACACCGGACTTGCGGGTTACTGCTTCGTCGGAACGGGTAAGAAGAGTGGGCACGATCGGTTGATCACCGTTGTGCTTCATGATGAAGATGAATTTACCGAAACGCGGTCATTAATGAACTACGTTTACAATTCAAACTTAATTTAATCGATAGTACGACTAAAGGCGTTGCTGAGTCCTGATATGGGCTTGGCAACGCCTTTTAAGTTTCAAATAAAAAAGAACCGCAGTGTCTCAAAGACATGGGTTCTTTCTCATCGCGCTAATATTCGGTAATCGTTTCATCCTCTGAAAGTTCCAGCCAAAGGGTCAGTGCCAAAGGGTTGAAGTTAGCCCATGATGACATGTTTTGGTAGGCGCGTTCTAACAGGGTGCTCTTTTTGTGTTTTTTCAGCTCATCGAAAAGGGTCAACACAAACGGATTATCTTCTAGGTCGGACATGACCGTTGGCATATGATGTTGCCATTCGGCAATCAAATCTTGGTAGATGAGTAACTTACGTGAATTCTTAATCGTAAAATCAACGCCTTGTTGGCGCAGTTCTTCAATATAATCTTGATACTCCTGCATCACAGCATCGCGCGCGTTGGTCCACTGTTGCTCGTTGTATTTTGGTAATTTTGTCATGTTATCCCTTCTTAATGAAAAAAATAATCATCCGGGTGCTGCTCAACAGACGGATGAAGTGATAATGATGGGTAACCGGTTGCTGTCTACAACTCAGACTAATGGCTTTGGTGAGATTTGTCAAATTAAATCCAGTGTTAGTCGCAATGACGAAATCAGAAACCGGTATTTAGTGGATAAATCGCGAAACTGCGCTTAATAAATAATTAAATATCATAAAAGTAATTGACCCAAAATTGGGATTTTTTTATACTGGTAGACGATGCTTTAAAAATGAACGAGTTTGAGAGGGTTTAACGATGGATGTGCAACACATGATACGACAACAATTAGTGGCTATCGGAACAATGGCCTTGCTGGCGGTAGCGTTACCTGCTGGGCAAAGTCATGCGGCAACGGTGACCGCTAGTGGCACAGCCGTAACAAATACCACTAAAACGACAACGAGTAGCACGGTGACGATCAAACGACTCACGAGTATTAACGCGCATCCATACGCGTTAAGGGCCGGTGCAACGTTATATAAAACCGCAACCTTGAAATCAGGAAAGGTCGCTGGCAGCAAATTTGCGCGAACGACTTGGTACCGTAACGAGGTCGCAACACTTAGCGTTAAGGGAAAGACGCGAACGGCGTACCGGGTAACGAGTGCAAACCGGCAGTCAACATACTGGGTATTGGCAACGCAGCTCAAGTCAGTCTTAAGTGCCTCCTTTAACCTTAAGTTGGCGGGTGCGGGCAGTACATTCACGACTACCAAAATTGGCGTGTTGGGTGATTCAATTCCCGATGGCTGGGATGGCAGTCATTTTTATCACGTGTCATACCCACGCTGGACGGCAAAGTACCTCGGATCGGCTTACACGGTAACGGATGATGCCTTTCCAGATGCAACGATCGTCGGCCAACGTTGGAAGACGTGGCAGGGGGTTAGACGGCCTCAAGACCTGGGACCGGTGATCAATGCCAATAAAAAAGCCTTGGCCAAAATGGATATGATTTTGATCAATATTGGGACCAATGACTACGCGAATGGCTCGGGTTCTGGGAGTTTGACCAACGTCATTGCACATTTGAAACTGCGGTTAAAAACGGTTCAAAAAATCAACCCAACAGCGACAATTTACGGCATCTTACCACTGACGCGTTACGGCTATGATGGCATCAATAAGGCTCATGTTCGTAATGATCAAGGTTATACGTTAAATCAGCTTCGGGTTGCTGAGCAAAAACTTTACCGGCAAATGGGCATCAAGGTCGTTAATTTTAATGCGATTGCCCCCAACGTGATTACCGATGCGAACCATCGTTATACGTTGCAGGATCAAATTTTACACCCGTCGGCACAGACAGCTCAAAAACTGGGGTATGCGTTGGCGAAAAAGATTTTGGCGGATGAAACGACTTATTAATTAGAATCGTAATTTAAAAAAGCAGTTTGGCTCGTCACGTGCCAAGCTGCTTTTTGAGTTGCTCTTGATGTTTATTAGAAAACGCGTAAAATTATCATTTAAATTACATATTATAATGAGGTGATTGAGCATGGTTCAAGTAACTTATCAACTTGCGACTGAACCAGAAACGTTCGCAACGGCCAAACAGTTGATTTTAGACTATTCAGTTTCATTAGGATTAGATTTATCTTTTCAACATTTTGACGACGAACTTAAGCGATTAGCGGTTGAGTATGCGTCGCCACACGGGGCGTTGATTTTAGCAAGGGTTGATGGACAGCCAGCAGGTGTGATTGCAGTTCATCAATTTGCAGACTCGATTGCAGAAATGAAACGCCTATACGTTAACCCAGCGTATCGTGAATTGGGCATTGGCCGTCAACTGGTGACGCGGTTATTGAAGGTTGCGAAACAACTTGGGTATCAGGCAATTCGTTTGGATACATTACCCACGATGAAAGGGGCACAAAAGCTGTATGCATCAGTGGGCTTTAAACCAATCGAGGCCTACCGGTTTAATCCGGTTGCGGGTACTGTCTTTTTAGAATGCCAGCTTTGAGGAGTGCCCAATTAGGCAATTTACTTTTCAGTCCCGGTCAAGTATGGTAGACTATTACTTGGTCTTAAATATGGGGACGTTATGGATTCGACAGGTATAGGTTGAGTCCGGACTGCGTTTCGTAGCGAGGTTCTACGTTAAAACCCTCACCTAAATTTTAACTGCAAATAACAGTTCAAAATCTTTCGCATTAGCTGCCTAATAAGCGCTAAGTGAAGATCCGCCTGACTTCGCCCATGAGGCAGATACGGGTCCTAAATTGAGTGGGCTTACGCTAATGGCTCCCATCTGAAGTCGTTAGAAGAGACTAATCAGGTTAGCTAATCATGTTTGGCCCTGACAGGCGGCGAATTGGTTAGCGAAACTCAAGTAGTCTGAATATAAGCGTAGAGGTTCGGGTGGCAATATGCTTGGACGCGGGTTCGACTCCCGCCGTCTCCATTAAGCAACAATCATTGGTTATCATTAGTTGTTAAAACGCTGATAGATAGCGATTTATAAGAATCACTTGTATCACTCGCTGTTGTTGGTTGGCAACAAATGGCAACCGTTATGGCAACCAGAAATAGTGTGGGCGTGGCAATATTAAGGTAGCGTCCAATAGATGGATGCTACCTTTTTTTAGTATGTTAGGTTAATATAACATTCTTATAAAAAGTCTCCCTATCGGTACATAATTAGAGTATTATATTAAGTACGTTTTGCGTAGAAAAATAAATCAAGGGAGTCTGAGTTATGAGAGTGAATATTACGCCTAGGTGCAAGTTGTTAATGATCTTAACGACATCAACATTCCTATTATCCAGTTGTGGGACATCTACGACACAAAAAAATAGTTCAAGTGTAAAAACTGAAAACAGTAAAGAACAGCTTATGTTTGCTAATGTACAGAAGAATGGTAAAGCATATGTCGATAAAAACGGTTCATTTACTTTGCTTGGTACGGCACCTAAAGGTACGTTAATTGACGTTTCTTATAAATCAAATATGCATTTTAAAGAAACAGTTTCTTCTTCAAAAAAAATTAAAATCAGCATTACTCATATCAACAATGATTTATACGGTGCAAAAAAAGATGGTTTGGTAACCGTGGTGAAGGCTAAATTTCCGGACGGCAAAAAAGTAACCACCGGCTTTAACTTATATGATTCATCGAAAAAGTAAAACAGAACACATAAATTATGTAATGGTTTAATACCAATTCGAGGAAAGTATGAAGAAAATAAATAGAGCAATAATATTGTTAATTTTATCAGTATCTACACTACTTACTGGGTGTTCAACGAAGTCTAAGAGTAACGTTCGGCCAAATTACTACAAAGTGAAAATAGAAAAGATAATGCAGAATAAAGATGACTGGACAATCAGTGGTTCAACAAAAGCGCCCAATGGATATATATTGGCGGGAATTAGTACAAATACTTCTGATTTTTATAACCAAGATCAGGCCATAAGTACTGATAACGGAAACATTGTTAAAATTCATGACCATCATTTTTCGGCTCGTATCGCAACGTATGATGCTGTAAATCAAGACTCTAAGACAGTAATGCGAATTAACGCTATTTCACCGCACCTATTTTCGAAATCGAACTTAGTAGCAAGTGAGCTTATTTTAAATAATTCAAAAATGAAAAAGATTAGAAAATACGGAACTAAGGCTGTATTTCAGGATAATATAAAAACAAGTGGAAACGATTCAGGATCAGATAATCAGAGTAAATCATCTCAGTCGATTTCACAGTCGACAACGACAAACGGTAATAATACGCTTTCTGATTTAAAAAAATCCGTTAAGAAATATATTAACAATCAGGATTCTTTGATTTATTCATATAGCGTGTCAGTAAATGGCATGGATTCGGTAAAGCCGTACGTGGCGAATATTATTATAAAAGATAATAAAGATAGTCAAGAGTCTTTTGCACTTGCCACTGCGGACATTATCAAAGGAATTAAAAAAATAACATATCAAAATTACTCGAATATTAAAATAACCTTTGAAAGTGATTTAGTAGATCAATATGGAACGACAGTTAGAAATTGTAACGTTCTAACTTACAACTTTAATAAATCTACACTAAATCAAATTGAGAACACTGATAATTTAACGCCATCTAAATTAAAAGTAATCGCTGATTCTTATTACAAACGGTCATTGAAGAATAACTAGTACTTTTAGACGTTCAAAGACCTCGAGATCACTATAAGTACCGAAGTATTTGCTGTAACCAATCAAATGTCTTTTATTTAAGTTTCCGTTCAATTAAACAAGTCTTTTTTCTGCATTGTCGTAATAAAATAATAATTTCATCCATAAATATTGAACTTATTCTGTAATTAGGCTTCCATATGCTCAATTACAGGGTTATATTGGTTACGTCGATCATCCGTAGGGGGATAATTATGAACAAAAAATTAGTTGTAATGGCTATTGCTACCGGATTAACTCTAACAAGTAATGTAGTCGCTCAGGCAAGTACAAAAAAAGCGAGTGTTAAGCCTGTAACACCTACTGTAAAAAGCACCTACTTCAAAGGTACAGCAACAAAAAAGGCTACTATTAAGTTAAGTCGCTACAAAACCATCTATGCTTACGGAAAAGTTACAAGTAAGGGCAAATACAGTCTAAAATTGAAACATAAAATTCATGCTGGTTGGAAATATCGAGTAACCGTGGCGAAAAAAGGGTATCAGAGTAAGTATGTGTATGTTAAAACTAAACCGTCAAAAACAGGCACGACGACGACAGGCACGACATTAAACGTATTACCAACCAATAATTCCAACATGAACGCATCCCTAACCGATAGTTCTAGCAATAATAGTGCTAGTTCAGACGACAATACCAACAACATTTCAAAGGTAAGT
Organism: Secundilactobacillus muriivasis; assembly: GCF_054785195.1. Taxonomy (NCBI): domain Bacteria; kingdom Bacillati; phylum Bacillota; class Bacilli; order Lactobacillales; family Lactobacillaceae; genus Secundilactobacillus; species Secundilactobacillus muriivasis. The sequence continues at coordinate 63,498 of NZ_BAABMI010000010.1, forward strand.
GAGAATGCTGAATTAGCTAATTTAATTCAACAGGCTGATCAATTACATCAACTTGCGATTAAAGAAAGAAATGAAGATAAGGAAGCAGCCGGTCATGTTGAAAATGTAGCTGAAGATGCATTATTCTATTATCAATATAATTTAGATAGTTGGCTTCAACATGTGAGCGATTTGCAGAATCAAATTAAATCGTATAGAGAACAAATTCGGAATGGTACGGCTGATGCAGAAACTCAAGGTAATTTGGATTATGCAATTAGTGAGTTAGAGTTGGCACAAAATACAGTTACATTAATCAAAAATGCTCAATCGTATATTGCTCAATATGGCGTAGACGGTGCTAAGGAAAATGATAAACAAGCAAGACAAGATTTTAACTCTGTTAGTCAGCGTGTACAGGATATTGAAACTCAAAGAAGCGCTGTACTGAAAAAAATTTATCAACTAGATCCTGACTACTATACGGATGAGTAAGCTACTAATCAAGTTCACAAGCATAATGCCAATGCGAACTACAACAATTACATTACTATTTACAATAAATGTGTAAGAAAAAACGCCGTCCTGCATGCATGGACGACGACTTTTTTCGTATTTAAATGAGTACACATTAATTAGGCATTACAATGATCTATTATTCAAATCTTGATTGTCGGCAAGTTGTGAGAAGAGTTCAGCGAGCTTTCTTGGATTATTTAATAATTTTTCCTTAGCTTGAGGTGTTAAATAATATCCGTACTTTCGAATTGAAGGGAGCACGTCATGAAGTACCCAATGTTGAAACCTTTGAGCCGATGGTAAATCACTATCTAGAATTAAAGAGTAGACGCCAGACTCATCTATCAAAATTTTATTAGCCCAATCATTTGGACTCTTCCAAAGTTCAGCGAATAAGGCTTGTTCCATATCGCCCGAACCCTTACGTGACACTGCTTTTCGATGCTTTGATGTAACATGCTGATTAATAGCTCGATTTAAATCTTTATAACCAAGCATTCTTGCAACATCTTTTCCAACAAAATACTGAACATCATCAATATAAAGTGAGCGAATGTGTTCACCAATACTATCAAAAACGGTTATTTCATTTTCCATAAAAACACATATACCTCCGTAATTGTACAAATTTAATTTTCCCCCGATTTTCGAAATGTTTCCCCCTAAAAGTTTGTTTTAGGATGATGTGCAAATCAAACTACGTGAGCTATTGCTCAATGCTATCCCTTTTTTTATGGTTAGGTCGGGGGAAGGCACCTTACTCATATTGACATAAATTTTTTCTTTATGGTCTATACCCAATTCTTGTGTGATATATCCGCACTTAATTGCTTGTGCATAAGTTATATATTGAATGCTTAAGACGTCTAACCATCCGATATTAAGTAATCCGTGTACGTGATCTTTGAAACTTGATTCCAAAACTCGTTTAAATGAATGACCATCAGGAGTTTTGTAAATATCTATTATTTCATGAAAGTCTCCAAAGTTTGATGAATTATCAAAAAAAGCAGTACGTAAGTCATTTTTTGTTAAAACAGTATTACTCTGTAGTATTTCTTTAATCCGTTCACACTGATCAGGTTTAAGCGCAATAAGTGCACGCTGCTGCGGATGGGTTTTTGTTATGAAATTGGTTGCAGTTTCTTCATCGAACATAGTTCTGACTGCATCGTAATATACTGGTGTTGTTGTAGTTAGGTTTGTTTTTAGAATGTTCTCCCATTTGGCTTCTTTGATGTCTTTTACCACATAGTATGTTGGAATCATGAATGCACCAAATTCCAGATCATCTACGTTTATATAGTTTTCGTTGAGATAATGTTGCTCACTTAAATTTAAATCAGAAAAGGGAATTGGTTGTAACAAATTGCAAATTAGGAGAATATCAATAATATTTTTAATAGGCTTACACAATTTATCCTGTGTCGCTGACCATCCCATTTTGTTTAAAAATTTGCGATTCATCTTGGAACGGATGAGCTTGGGAGTAAATGAAATAACAGCCCCTTGTTGTTTATGAAGTGTGAAGAGCTTTATCGGTGGATTATCATTGAGTAGTTGATAGATTGCCAACAAAGTTTGTTTTAGTCCGGTAACTTGTTCATAGACTTTTTTCATTTCATCACTTTGCTTAGCTTTATATTTGATAATGGGAATTGATGATGACGCAATTATGCGACAATATTTTTGGTAGGGTGTTTCTTCCTGCATAGAGTGACCTCGTATTTTTTAATTTTATAAAAACGTTGTTATATCAACGATTATAGCTATTGTATTTGGATAAATTGCATATATTAAGAAACTAAAGTATATTATATTCAATTTATTTAAGACTGTAGCTGATAAACCCTGCTGTATTAGTGTTTATCGGCATTGAAAAAATACAAGCGCTAGTTAGTATGGCGGACAAAACAAAGACCGTTTTGTCCGCTACTCGCTTGCGCTCGTAACGACGATATTTTTCAACTTATAACATTACCATGCCCACGGTTTTGTTTAATTTAAGCTAAGTTGTCTTGCATGAATTGATCCAATGAACGTTTTGAGATACGTTGAACAGTTGTGCCGGGAACTTGTGTAATTTCCAGACCATGTGCAAGCATTTGATTCAGCGTTGCCATACTTACCCCAACGTATTTAGCAGCGTTTTGTTTCGTGTAGTAACTTTCCCGTATTGTATAAGCATCAAGTGCTGTAATTATAGCATCATTGACGTACTGTTTAATTGATTCATTTACTGACTCCAAAAAAGTAGTTGCAGTTGTTTCTGTTGATTCGAATTGCATGAACCCACTCACTTTCCATGTTGTATGATTAAATCTCATTTGTGATTACTATTCCATTTTATCTCATTTCGTGTGATAATTCAATGTAAAAATCACAAATAATATATTTTTATCTCACTGTGATTTTTGTGATATAATAGATTCAGGAGGTAAGGTGATGAATAGGTTAAAAGAAGTACGAAAGGGACACAAGTTAACACAGACTCGACTTGCAGAGAAAACCGGATTATCTCAAAATGCACTTTCTAATTACGAAAATGGGCAACGGAAACCTAGTCTGGATGTTTGGAATCTGCTATCCAATTATTACAAGCTACCTGTTCCCTATCTACAAGGTGTTTCTGATGATCGAAACGGTTGGGATGTATGGGAAGAAAACACAAAGTATTCTAAAGATGAAATTACTGCTGAAATAAATCGGTTAAAGAAAAATAAAGCCATTTATAGCGGCGATACGTTGCAGCAACAGATTACAAAAGCAGTACAAAGTTTAGAAGGACTTGGAAAAAATGATTATAATGCAGTGGAATTTGTAGCCTATGCATTAGATATGGTCAACAACGCAATGACGGATAACTTCTACATTGATGGATCTAAAGTTAAGTTTGGAAAAACAAAAAGCGAAGCGTATACAAACGGATCGTTATTGTACAAAGGTATGAATAATGATGTACTTCTTGAAATGAACAGGATATTGATGCACTCAAAAGATGACATCCGCGACTTAATACAGAAATACCACTTATCAAACTTTAAATAATTAAACTCCAAACATTGCCATGCCCACGGTAAACGATTGGAGAAATTATAATGGCAAGTATCAAAAGTTATACAACTAAACGTGGTGAAAAGCGTTACGAGATTCATATGTACGCTGGTATTAATGAACAAACTGGAAAACCGAAGAAAATACATCGAAAAGGATTTAAAACTAAACGAGAAGCTAATTTAGCTATTTCAAGACTTACTGTTGACGTAAATGAAGGTAACGTGCAGACGGAAAATAATATTCGGTTTGAAGATGTGTACGAACAGTGGTATCAAACATACATTAATAGTGGCGTTCGTACTAGTACCTATGCTAGAACTCGTGGCATGTTCAAAAATCATATTTTACCAGCATTTGGTAATTTACGGATTAGAACGATAACAACGCCACAAATTCAAAAGGTAGTGAATGAATGGTTTAAACTAGCACCAGCTTCTGGCTGTAAACGTTGGTATTATTACACTCAGAACGTGTTTGACTATGCCTTAACACAAAAGTATATGACAGGAGATAACCCCGTTAAGGCGGCTATTTTGCCGCATAGACAAGCACAATTGAACGATGATGATAAGTTCTATGACATGGAACAAATTAAGGCGTTCTTTAAATGTATTGATCCAACTGTGGAACTTGAGAAATATACGTTGTTTAGGTTGCTCTGTTTTTCTGGTATCAGACGTGGTGAGTGTTTAGCGCTTACGTGGAACGATATTGACTTTGAAACTGCTCAATTATCCGTAAACAAGACACTAACGCAAGGGATGCGTGGCGAAACGATTGTGCAACCTCCTAAGACGGATGCTGGTAACCGAGTTATTTCACTTGATGATGAAACGATGAGTTATTTGAAAAAATGGCGTGCTTTACAGAAAGTTCAATTTTTAGAGTTAGGGTTCAACACGATGAATAGGGAACAGCTTATTTTTGCTAATCGTAAGAATGGGTATAAGTCACTCGATACGCCACGTAAATGGCAAACTAAAATTATTGACGATAATCAACTACCTAAATTGAAAGTTCATGGGTGGCGACACACGAATTGTTATTTGTTGTTCTCAATTGGTGCATCCGTCAAAGAAGTTCAGCAACGTTTAGGACATGATGACGCCAACACGACACTTAGCATCTATGCGCACGTTACCAGACATCAGGACATGGAAATTGTTCAAAAATTAGGGAAAGTGGTTAATATTTAGTCAATGGCAACCAAAATGGCAACCAGCCATATATTGAATAGCAATATAACGGCTATAAAGCCCGGTGTTATAGTGTTTATTAAAATTTAGAGGCGACTCCCGCCGTCTCCATCATCTGTAAAAGCCTTGTTGCAATGGTTAATCAAATGCCGGTGCAACAAGGCTTTTTTATTTGCGCAAGCGTTAATATCAATGAGTTATTAGGCTCAATGACAATTATTTTGAAACTAAATTGCCAGCTTTGAACGGGCGTGCATCCGCTAATAACGGATGCTTTTATTTTGCTCCGATTTTGGAAATGGCATTCAAAAGGGCATTCAAAAATTAATTTTATCGGCTTAATCAAAAAAGCTTCGGTAATGGGCAACTGCCACTACTGAAGCTTTTTTCGTTAATCACTAAATTATGAAATCAGTTTAAAGTGCTTCAACCCGTTCACAATGCCGTGGTCAACGTTGGCAGTCGTCACATATTCGGCCGCAGCCTTCACGTGGTCATCGGCGTTACCCATGGCAATTGCGTGATCGACAACGTCAAACATGGAAAGATCGTTGTTGCCGTCACCAAATGCATAGGTTGGCAGATCCTGATACTCAGGAAGGGCAAGTAGTTGCTTGATGCCAGTTTGCTTGGAACCGTTAGGAACAACAACGTCCATGCTGTAAGGCGTCTGGCGATAGAAAGCGAGCTCGTTTTTAAAGGCCTCGCGGTACCGGTCATCGTTTTCTGGTAACGTCAAAACCAGCATCATATTGATGGGGTTGAACTGCCAGTAAGTTGGATCGATGATCGGCACGGGGGTGTTGATGTAGTGGTAACAGTTGCGCGCCACGTCCGTTAAGCGGTCAATCCGAGCGGCAGCGTGGTTCAAAACCGCGTAAGCATCGCCGTTAGTGCTGGTCATTGTGGTTAAGCGCTCGATCACCGCCTTGTCGAGTGGCGTTGAGTAAATTGGTTTGCCGTTGGCGACAACAAAAGTCCCGTTGGCGGAAACTAGCGTATCAATGTTAGTTTGATCAATAATGTGACGAATTTCAAATAAGTTTCGGCCGGTCGCGATAACCGGAAGAATGTCGTTTTGTTTAAGTTGTTGGATGGCTTGGATCACGTCTGCGTCGAGTTCGGTTTTAGCGTTTAAGAGGGTACCATCTAAGTCGAAAAAAGTGAGTGCTTTAACCATGTGATTAGATCCTTTCAGTTCGAGTAGTTATTCCCAATTGTAGCATGTTTCGGAGCTTATCGGGGATGGTTGCTGAATCACAGTGACGGATTTCGAAATTTGGTTAATTTTTTTAGGTTTCTCGTGTGAACTTTCGGGCAGTTCGGTATAATGGACGTAAACGATTGCAGTTATGAAGGGACCACGTTAATATAAACGTGGTAATCAGAAGAAATCGATCCGGTCAGATTAAGTGACCATAGCTGTACGTTGATAATGGGGGCTAGCACCGTGAAAATTTTGATGATTGAAGATAATAAGTCAGTATCAGAAATGATGCAGATGTTTTTCAAAAAGGAAGACTGGGACGCACACTTTGCTTATGACGGCATCGAGGCGGTCAAAATATTCAAAGAGTGCCCTGAAGAATGGGATATGATCACCTTAGACTTGAACCTACCAGGGATGGATGGCATGCAGGTCAGTGCTGAGATTCGTAAGACGTCACCAACTGTGCCAATTATTATGTTGACGGCGCGAGATTCAGAAAGTGACCAAGTGTTGGGGCTTGAAATGGGGGCGGATGATTACGTCACCAAGCCATTTAGCCCGATTACGCTAATTGCTCGTATTAAGGCACTCGATCGGCGGGCGAAGTTGGGTGGTAACATGGCCAGTGAACCGGAACCCGCGCCAGTCGTTGAAGCCGCGCCTCAACCTGAGGCAAGTAAGTATGAAATTGATACGGGTAACTTCCAGTTAAACAGCAAGACGCGAGAGGCGTACCTCAACGGCAAGCAGATTTTGGATCTAACGCCCAAGGAATTTGATTTACTCAAAACGTTGGCGCAAAAACCGCGGCAAGTCTTCTCCCGTGAACAGTTACTGCAACTGGTCTGGGATTATGAATACTACGGTGATGAACGAACGGTTGACGCGCATATCAAGAAGCTACGGCAGAAGATCGAAAAAGTGGGTCCTCAGATCATCCAAACGGTTTGGGGCGTTGGTTACAAGTTTGACGACAGTGGAGCTGAGGCGTAATGCGACTGGTCTATCAACAAATGTTGGCCTTTTTTGCGGTCATTGCCTCGGTCCTACTACTATTAGGGCTTTCTTTTAGTAGCATGACCAAGGATATGGTTTATCAAAATACCTGGACGAGTTTGGAGAAGTATGCCAATAGTCTGGTGGAGCAATCCGTGCGCATTTCGGCCGGTGACCCCAAGCGAGTGTCATTTGACTCGGAATCGCTGTTGAATAGTGAAGTGCTATTGCGGAACCAATCGATGCACTTTACGATTTACAATCGGGATAATACCGCGGTTTTTCCAGATAATGTGTATATTTCAAAAATCAAAGCCAGCGATTGGAAGAAGTTGAATCGTGGTGAGATCGTTCAACGTGTGACGGATCGGCAAACGAAGACGGCAAGTGGTAAGATCGAACCAGCGATGACGGATGTGTTAAAGCCGTACTTTTACACTGATAAACAAAATAAACGGCACCTAGTTGCGGTCGTTAAAGTCGGGGCTTATATCTCCAACATCAATTCAAACATCGCCAAGATCAATTCTAATTTAACCAAAGCACTGGCGGTTGCCAGTATCGTTGCGTTGTTGTTGGCCTACTTTATCTCAAGGTACCTGACGTTGCGGATCAACCGACTACGGCGAGCGACTAATCAGGTGGCGCGAGGCGATTACGATGTTCAGTTGCCGAGTCAAAACCACGACGAAATCGATGATTTGGTTAATGATTTCAACAACATGGCGTTTTCGCTTCAAGCGTCGCGCAAGGAAATTGAACGGCAAGAAGAGCGACGGCGGGCCTTTATGGCGGATGCCGCTCACGAAATGAGAACACCGCTCACGACGATCAATGGCTTGCTGGAGGGACTCGCTTATGACGCAATTCCTGAAGATAGCAAGGCTCAAAGTATCGAACTGATGCGAAATGAAACGAAGCGGTTGATCCGGTTGGTTAATGAGAATCTGGATTACGAAAAGATTCGTAATAACCAAATTGCGCTGAATAAGCGTGAATTTAACGCCATGACGCCGCTGCGAACCTTAGTGGAACAATTGCAGCAACGCGCTGAAGCGAAACACGATACGTTGACGGTCAACGGCCTCGATGATGTCCCGGTGTATGCGGACTATGACCGCTTCGTCCAAATTATGTTTAACATTACGGCGAACGCAATTCAGTTTACCGATAATGGTCAAATTACGATTTTGGCGCAACGTGGTACTCACGGCAGTGTCTTTAAAGTTTCGGACACTGGAATCGGGATGACGGATGAACAGCTCACCAATATTTGGGAGCGCTATTACAAAGCAGATCCGTCGCGAACAAGTACCAAATACGGTGAATCTGGCCTCGGTCTCGCGATTGTGCATCAATTGGTATTGTTGCACCAAGGCCGCATCGATGTGATGAGCAAGAAGGGTGAGGGGACAACCTTTACGATTGTTTTACCAGATCCGAAAAATAGTGAAGCAATGAGCACCAACCAATAAAATAATTAAGAAAAAAAGGATTTTGCAAAAAGTCCTTTTTTTTTCGCTCGCTTTCTAGTAAAATGAACATTATGAAAAACAATAAAAGCGCTTTCAGAAACTAAGAGAGAATTTGAAGCGGTTGAAAATATAGAACGGAGTGAAATTCATGGCAGTGTTGTTAGCGTTGATCCCTGCAATTTGTTGGGGGAGTATTGGATTAATTAGTGGTAAGTTAGGTGGGACCTCTTACCAGCAAACCCTTGGGATGACCATCGGGGCCTTCTTATTTGGGATTTTTAGTATCGTTTACTTCCATCCTCAAATGACGACGACCGTTTGGTTAGTCGGGATCGCATCTGGTTTATTCTGGTCAGTTGGTCAATTCCAACAATTCCAATCCATGAAGGCGATTGGAATCTCCGTAACCGTTCCGGTATCAACCGGGATGCAATTGGTTTGTACGACGTTAGCTGGTGTTTTGTTATTTAACGAATGGACGACTGCGCGGATGCTTACATTAGGAAGTTTGGCAATGATTTCCTTGATTGCAGGTATCGTATTTACATCATTACGAGATAAAGCTGGCAATGCCAACCGTAGCGGTAACTTTAACATGTCTGCTGGGGTTCGGGCGTTGATTTTCTCAACGATCGGTTACACCCTTTACACGGTGATCGTTAACATGTCACACGTTGATTCTAAGGCTGTTTTATTCCCACAATCAATTGGGATGGTCATTGGCGCCTTGATTTTCGCAGCTCGCAACCACCCATTTGGCAAACCAATGGTCAAAAACGTCGCTACTGGGTTAGTTTGGGGCGTTGGGAACTTCTTCATGTTTATGTCGATTCCAGCCGTTGGGTTAGCTATCAGTTACTCATTAGCACAAAGTGGGATCATCATCTCAACCTTTGGGAGTATCCTCTTACTGGGCGAGCACAAGACCCGTCGCGAGATGATTTACATCACGATCGGTTCAATTTTGGTTATTGCTGGTAGTGCGATCCTCGGAATTCTTAAATAAATGTGGTCTAGTCCATTCATTTTTGGGGTAAAATCGGGTATAATAGAACTGATCCTAAATAAAGTGAGGTAAGTTTAATGGCACACATTTCCTTTGACGCTTCAAAACTTGATAAGTTCGTACACGATAACGAATTAGGTGAGATGCAAGCGTTAGTGAATGCAGCGGATGAAGAATTAAGAACGGGGTCCGGCGCCGGAAGCGATTTCCGCGACTGGTTAACGCTCCCTAAAGATTATGATCACGAGGAATTTGCTCGCATTAAGGCAGCTGCCAAGCAGATTCAATCAGACTCTAAAGTATTAGTTGTGATTGGAATCGGCGGGTCATACTTAGGTGCTAAGATGGCCGTTGACTTCTTACACGATACGTTCTTTAACTACCTACCAGATGACCAACGTGAATTCCCACAAATTTTATTTGCCGGGAACTCAATTAGCCCATCGTACTTGCACGATTTGATCCACTTGATTGGTGACCGCGACTTTTCAGTCAACGTGATCTCGAAGTCTGGGACCACGACTGAACCTTCGATTGCCTTCCGAGTATTCAAACAAATGTTAGTTAAAAAGTATGGCGAAGACGGTGCGAAGGCCCGGATCTACGCAACGACTGATAAGGCACGCGGTGCGCTGAAGCAAGAAGCTGACGCGGCCGGTTATGAAACCTTTGTCATTCCTGATGGCGTTGGTGGCCGTTACTCAGTGTTAACTGCCGTTGGTTTGTTGCCAATCGCAGCTTCAGGTGCTGACATTGATCAATTGATGACCGGTGCCGCTGATGCCATGGACACTTATACGGATCCGGATTTGACCAAGAATGAAGCTTACCAATACGCCGCTTACCGAAACATTTTGTACCGGAAGGGCTACACGACTGAACTCTTGGAAAACTACGAACCAAACCTCCAGTACTTCGCCGAATGGTGGAAGCAACTGATGGGCGAGTCTGAAGGGAAGAATGAAAAGGGAATCTACCCATCTTCAGCTAACTTCTCAACTGACTTGCACTCATTGGGTCAATACATCCAAGAAGGGCTTCGGAACTTGATGGAAACCGTTATTTTTGTTGATAAGCCAACGAACGATATCGATATTCCAAAGGAAGCCGAAAACTTGGACGGGTTACAATACCTCGAAGGCGAAACGATGCACTTTGCGAACACCAAGGCGTTCCAAGGCGTTACGTTAGCCCATACCGATGGTAACGTGCCTAACATGAGTGTTCACATTCCAGATCAATCAGCCTACACGTTAGGTTACATGATCTACTTCTTTGAAGTTGCCGTTGCCATTTCTGGTTACTTGAACGGGATCAACCCATTCAACCAACCAGGGGTCGAAGCATACAAGACCAATATGTTTGCACTTTTGGGCAAGCCTGGGTTTGAAGCACTTGGTAAGGAACTGAACGAACGACTTTAATTTAACGAATTAAATCGAATGATAAAAAGCATCTCGAAGTCAGCTGACTTTGAGGTGCTTTTTTATCGTATAAAGGATTATTAGTTTTCGAAGTGGAATGATTGCCTAGAAATCAACAATTGTGTTACTTGGTATTCTAACGGTTTCATTGATATTTGCTGTCGCTTGTGTCCAGCGTAAGCATTCTTGTGTTTAGTTTGTGAAGTTCGGTGATTTGTGTGAACTGGCGATTCCGGTATGCGACTAGGTTCCTGCTGTGAGGCCGGCCTGAGCCGAAGGGCGGTCTCAGACCTCGAAGTTAAGCCTCGCCAAAACCCACGCGAGTCTTAACTTCGTCCCCGATAATTGGCGGTTGTTGGAAGAACACCAACAACCACCAATTATCGCGACACAGCATCCACCTAGTCGCCTACCTGCATCTCACATTGCGTAATTCAGCGCTATTGCAGATCATCTCAAGTGCTTAATTGTGCGGTTGACCACGGAATTGCAACGACCGCCGTTGACAACCGCCAGATT
>NZ_BAABMI010000011.1:0-100229 GCF_054785195.1 Secundilactobacillus muriivasis
GAATTGCGCAATGTGAGATTCCGGTCAGCGACTAGGTGGAAGCTGTGTCGCGATAATTGGTGGTTGTTGACGAACTTTCGACAACCGCCAATTATCGGGGACAAATTGAAGACTCGCACGTTTTTTGGCGAGGCTTCAATTTGAGGACTGAGACCGCCCTTTGGCTCAGGCCGGCCCCACAGCTGGAACCTAGTCGTTGACCGGAATCGTTAGTTCACACAAATCACATTTCACAAACTCACATCAATGATGCTTACGCTGGACACAAGCGACAGCATCAAGCGCTCATATAACGATAGCGATCGATTCGTTTGCTTCTCAGCAAGAAGCCATTAATGCCATCTTCGAGATAGAACTTCAAAAACTCATATTCCTGTTTAAACGACACTTCGGGATCCTGATACAGCCACTTCTTCAACGAGGTAAACAGCGTCTCGCCCAGCACTTCGCGTAAGAAGTCGCAGTAGTCCGTGTTGAGACTGATTTTTTCGTACTCGCCTAAGCTCGTGAAGATTTCACCGACCATCTTCTTGATGTGTTCGCCGATGACTTCTTCAGGAGCGTTTTGTTCGTCCAACTGCAACACGTGTTGGTAGAAAGTGCGGTTCTCATTAAAGTAGGTCATCATCGCCAGTAGGGTCTGTGGCCAAAGCCGGTAATTGCCGCAATAGCGCACCGCGTCGTTGACTTCCGTTTGGTAAATGTCAGCCAACACATCGTATTTATCCCGGAAATGGTCGTAAAATGACTGCCGTCTGATTCCCGCTTCCGCCATGATCGTGGTCACGGTGATCTTATCAAATGGCATGGTGATCACTAACTGCTTGGTTGCCGCGATAATTGACTCCTTCGTTTTACTCATCCATCAAGATCCTTTCGTTCGTTCTTCGTGCTTACTAGTCGTTAGTGGTAGCTTAGCACAAATCATTTTGAAATGAAATTAACGACATTTATCGATTTTCGTTAGCTTCAAATTGGGAGCGAATTCGTTTACCCCATCAACATTTTTTACAAAATGACCAAATCTGGGTAAGTTATGCATTGCAGTTCGCCCAAATTTTCAGTAGAATATTACTATTCTATAAGGGGGAATATTCACTTGCTTAATAACGTCGAACTGATCATTAATCCCGTTGCGGGGAACGGGAAAACGGCACGGCTCCAAGATCAATTGATCGAACAGCTCCAGCCAAACTGTCTTACCTTACATACGCAACACACCCAGTATCCGGGTCATGCGCAAGAACTCGCCAGTCAATTGACTGACGCTGCCGATACCATCGTGGTCGTGTTCGGCGGTGATGGCACCCTCCACGAAGTTGTGAACGGCTTACACCAAGCGCACCTTGAACTGCCAGTCGGTTACATTCCAACTGGGACTGGCAATGACTTTGCGCGGGCGCACGGTATTTCACAAAGGCCATTAATCGCACTTAATCAACTGCTAACGGCTCAGACAACTGCCACCGCAATTGGCCTTGTCAGTGACCCTAAATTAGGTGAAATTGTGTTTATCAATAATCTGGGTATCGGCATTGATGCCAATATCGTGTACCAAACCAACCATTCGAAAATCAAAGGGCTCCTAAATAAGCTGAAGCTTGGCAATATGTCATACGCGGCTAATCTGTTAAAGGCCATCCGTCACCAGCAACCATTCCAGCTGACTTGGCAGGCCCGCAAAGATCACCAACTAGACCACGCTTACTTATGTGTCTTCACCAACCACCCCTACTTCGGTGGTGGCGTCCAGTTGTTGTCTGACCGTCAAAATGCGCAAGCTGGCATCCACCTCGTCATGGTTGAAAAAACCACTTGGCGCAAATTGATTCCGGTCATCGGCTCCATTTATGCGGGACGATCGTTGAACCGCAACATTCATACGGCTGATCACAACACATTCCATTTACTCGTTAATTCACCGCAACACATTCAAATCGATGGCGAAGAGGCAATGGCACCCGTGAACGCAACAATCAAACAGATTAACCAGACCTTTTTATTGCCGGTCAGTTAATCCCGTATCAATCAAAAGCACGCTGATCACATAACTAAGTGGTCACCGTGCTTTTTAGTCCATTGCCCCCATCAACGCTTCCGTAGTACACTATTGGTAGTTACGACACGTTTATTATTGGAGGCCACATGGATAACCAAAAACCATCAAAATTTACTTACACCGTTTCACAGCACCACCACATGACGATTCCCTGGAAGTCATTTGCGCAAGATGAGGACCACCACGTTAAAGCCGCTCACGTCAAAGCACGGGCGTCAATCGTTGGCCGCATTGGCATTCAAATGCTGTCGTGTGGCACTGGGGCCTGGCGCGTTCGCGATGCCATGAACACCGTTGCCCGAGAACTCAACCTCACCTGTTCCGCTGATATTGGCTTAACCAGTATCAACTATACCTGTTTTGATGCCGGTCACAGTTACTCGCAGGTGCTCGCACTACCCAACACCGGCGTGAACACCGAAAAGCTGTACACGTTGGAACAGTTCGTTAAACGTTTCCACACCGATTATGCGGACCTGACCGTTCGTCAGATTCACCAAAAATTAGATGAAATTCAAAATCGTCCCGGTCACTACAGCCCTGCCATCCGCGGTTTAGCTGCTGCCCTTGCCTGCGCAGGCTTTATTTTTCTGCTTGGCGGCGGTTGGATTGAAATGCTGTGCACCTTCGTTGGCGCCGGGTTGGGTAACTGGACCCGTGGCGCAATTGGTAAACACCGCGTCACCACCATCGCAGGCTTGGCCGTTGGGGTTGCCGTTGCTGGCTTGGGCTACTTTTTAGCCTTTAAACTTCTACAGATTGGGTTCCACGTCCCCGGTCACCACGAAGCTGGCTACATCGGCGCCATGCTGTTTGTGATTCCCGGCTTTCCATTCATCACGAGTTTTTTGGACATCTCCAAACTCGATATGCGCTCCGGTTTAGAACGGCTAACTTACGCCTTGATGATCACCATTGTCGCAACGCTGGTCGGCTGGCTGGTGGCGCTCGGCGTGCATTTTCGACCCGAAGACTTTGCCACACTTGGCTTAAGTTCACTCACGCTATTATTACTACGCTTGCCGGCCAGTTTTGCGGGAGTCTACGGTTTCTCGATGATGTTTAACAGTTCCCAGAAAATGGCAATTACCGCCGGCGTAATTGGTGCGATTGCCAACACACTCCGACTTGAACTGACGCAGCTCACGTCCCTACCACCAGCTGCCGCAGCTTTCTGTGGTGCGCTGGTTGCTGGACTCCTCGCCTCAGCCATTAACCACTATAACGGCTATCCGAGAATCTCGCTAACGGTCCCATCCATCGTCATCATGGTGCCCGGACTGTACATCTACCGTGGCATCTACGCCATCGGCCTGAACAACATCGGCACGGGGGCCCTCTGGCTGACCCGCGCCAGTCTAATGATCATGTTCCTGCCGCTCGGCCTGTTTGTGGCCCGCTTCTTGATGGACAAGAAGTGGCGGCATTTCGATTAAACTACCTCTAAAGGAGCTTTCCTATGCCTGATTACCCCATCGTTGAGAACCAAACACTGGCCTTTGACGATCTCCAACCAGAACATACTTACCAAAACTGTACGATTACCTATGCCCACGAGGCCATCAAGTTAAGCGACCTGATCCTTGACCACTGTACTTTCCAGCAGGAGAATTTTTCCGCTGGCGAATGGTTAGACTGCACGATTCGTCACTGTCGTTTTCTGAACGCGGATTTTAGAAACAGCCAGTTCTATCGGTGTCACTTTGAAGCGGATCAGTTAGTTGGTAGCGACTTTGGCAACAGCCACCTCAAACAGGTGACGTTCCACGATGCTCAGGCTGACTACTGTAACTTTTCCGAAGCCAACTTAGATGACTGCCACTTTGAAACGACTCGGTTGCAGGAAAGTGTTTATCAAGCCACAACGATTAAACATGCGCTCAACTTTGACCGCTGCGACTTAACCGGCGCCGATTTTAGTGATACGGCGTTGAAAGCCGTTGATTTTCGGACCAGCATCATCGAAGATTTTCGGTTCTCACCGCGGTTAGTTCGTGGTTGCCGAATCGATCCGCTTCAGGCGGTGCCGTTCGCGTTGGCGCTGGGCGTTACGATTGAAGATTAAACTAACACAAAAAGCTCGCCGAATTCGAGATCACGAATTCGGCGAGCTTCTTTGTTGTAAGTAACAATGGCCAACCAACGGGGCACCGCCCATCAGTTGACCACTGTCAGTTGAGAAATCCACTTCTTGAGAAATTCACTTCATTAACATCTCACAACAGCTTTAACGGCGCCTACTCCTACGTGTTAACCATTAATTATTGTGCTGTGTAACCACCATCGACAACGAATTCAGAACCCGTTGCAAACTTCGATTCATTAGAAGCCAAGTAAACGCACATGTACGCAATGTCATCGGGCTCCCCAATGTGCCCCATTGGCGTCTTAGTCCGTTCTGACATGGCTGCTTCAGCCCCCGGCAAGTCATCGACTAGTGGCGTTTTGATGTACCCTGGGTGAACCGTGTTGACCCGGACACCGTAGTCCTTCAAAGCGCAATCCAAAGCAGCTGACTTCGACATGATCCGAACAGCACCCTTCGATGCGTTGTAAGCACCCAAGTTAGGATCACCGATGAAGCCTTCAATTGAAGACATGTTGATGATTGAAGCACCTAGGTTCTTATTCTTCATCCGTTGAATGGCCAAACGTGTGCCAAAGAATACGGCATCCAAGTTAATGGACAACAGTTTGTGCCATTCTTCCGTCGTCGTGTTTTCAATGCTCTTGTTGACAGCGATCCCGGCGTTATTAACTAACGTTGATACGGGACCAAAGGCCTTTTCGGTTTCGTCAAACAAATCGACCCAGCCAGCTTCATCCGAAGCATCATGCTTGAAGAACCGAATCTTATCCGGTCCACCAATGCTAGCAGCAGCCTTTTCACCAACGTCGGCGTGGCGGCCAGTAATAACCACTTTTGCCCCTTCGTCAACGAAACGCTTAGCAATGCCTAAGCCAATTCCTAACGTACCACCTGTAACGATTGCAACCTTACCTTTTAAACGATCTGTCAAACCGAACACCTCCAGCGAAATTACATCGATTGATGTTGATTTAAGGATAGCACCATTTTGGTCAAAAAGATAGTGTTTTTCTTCACAAATAATCTTTTTTTGAAAGTATTTCGTTTCTATTACTCAATAATTAGAATAATGTAATGTACGCTGTTAACGTGTATTTACCAATGTATTATTTACTTATTATTGATAATAAAAACGATTTCAGTTCATTTAACTCGATATTTTTTAACGTGACAATAATCACATTCAAGCGTTTTTTCACTAAATGTAATTTGAAAATCGTTGACTAAAAAGAACCTAGTCGATGGTGGTTGACTAGGTTCTTTTTTTAATTTAGTTGGTTACTTTCAATCGTGTTAGTTTGCGGTTGGTAGTTTTCAACTGCTTTGTTCCACCTCTCTTGAGAACTCTAAATCATGGCCGATACTGCTTAACCGTTCTTCTGTCCTCGAGCCTAAACGGGCCCCGCAAAGCAGAGACCTGCACCTAAGCTACACCAACCACAAACCCCAAAAACCGGGGTTTCTGGTTGGTGTAGCTTAGGCTCCGGTCTCTAACCGCTTTGCTCCGCCCTCTCTTCTCAACAACTCATTCTTCACCAACCGATAAATCGTTGCAGCAACTGGGACGCCCAGCAACATGCCCACAATGCCGCCTAGACCGCTACCAATCGTAATGGCTGCTAAGACCAAGATGCCTGGCAGGCCAATTGACGTGCCGACCACTCGTGGGTAGATTAAATTACCTTCAACTTGTTGGAGAATCAAGATGTACACAATGAAGAACACCGCTTTAATTGGTGAGGTGACTGCAATCAGCACGAAGCCAACGATTCCACCAATCCAAGCACCAATCATTGGGATCAATGCGGTGACCCCCATTAACGCCCCAACGGAGACGGCGTCTGGGAAGCGGAATAACAGCATGCCCAACATACATAACGTCCCAAGAATGAAGCCTTCCAACACTTGGCCGGCAATGAAGCTTGAGAAGACCTGGTTCGTTTCACGTAACACGTAATGCGTTTTCGTCACAAATTTTTCCGGTAAGAACGCCAACATCAAGCGGTCCAGCGTCCGGCCAATTTTTTCCTTACCCATGATGAGATAAATTGAAAAGATGAAGGCCAAAATGAAATTCATCAAGCCCTTCGTCAAGCCGCTGAAAATCGATACCGTGGACGAGAACACCCCACTGGCGCCCACCTGCAGGTATTTCATCACCTTCGACTGAATCGAGGTCCAGTCGAATTGACTGCTGGCTAACTTTTTCGTGATGGCCGTACTCTGGTCAAACTTCGTCAGCCACTGGTTCACATCGTTGATCGTACTTGGCAATGCCTTGAAGAATCCACTGATGGCGTCCACGAACTGTGGAATCACCAACCGCAATACCCCACTAATGATCAATAGAATAAGAATGATTGATACCACCAACACGATTGGTCGGCGAAGTCCCGCCAACCACTTTTGCTTCGTGTGTGGCCAAAACCATTTTTCAAGTTGCCGGCACAGCAAGTTCACGCAGTACGCCATCGCTGCCCCCAAAATCAATGGCATCACAACGTTGAACAAGTTGCCAATCGAGCCAAAGACCTGTTTTGGATAGATCACACAAACCAAAAAGATGGCTAAGACAACACTGTATTTCACAATCTGTCGCTTCGATATGCTCATTTTATTTCCCCCTACGTCAAATTTATTAGTCTTAGTGTACCCTACTCATTCCGAATAACAAAGTGCTGATTTTAGTCCGTGGCTGGTTCCTTGATACCCGACCAAAGTAAGTCGTAGAACGTTTCAAACGAATAATCAGATGGCTGGTATAAACCACGCTTCAGATTCAACGTATGGGTATGGATCATCGAAAAGACCAGTGACATGTGGACGTTGATCGGCACATTGCGAATGACGCCCGCATCGACTGCTTCTTGCATCAACGTTTCAACAATGTTTTGCGTCCCCTGAACCGTTGCTAACAACGGGTTACCGTCATCCTGACCCATCAAAAATTTAATCTGCTGAATCAACGTCAGACTGTCTGGATGGTCAACGGCGTAGTCAAAAATCCCTCGCATGTAGAGCCGCAATCGCACGGGTAACGCAATCGTCTTGTCCGTCAGTTGATTCAAATCACCAGCCGCCTGAATCCGAGCTTGCTCGCGCTGGTAAACACTCAGTAGTAAGTCATCCTTATTTTTAAAGTAGAGGTACACGTTGGATTGAGAAATGCCAACCCGCTTCGCCACCTTCACCGTTGAAACGGCCGCCGCCCCCTCTTTGAGAATGATTGCCGCAGTTGCGTCTTGGATGCGTGCTTCTTTCGTTAAATCCTTTTTTCGCATGTTATTAACCCACATTTCCTTAAAATCATTTCGCCATAAATCCGGTCGTTAGTTCGTTTCTCCCAGTTTACGCAATTTTTTTCGGAAGTACAAGCTTGACAAAGATAGTTCTATCTTTTATGATGGTGATATTCTAAAAAGATAAACCTATTTTTTAAAAAACCAAAGGAGTTCCTTAAAATGAAAATTACCCTACTCGGTTCCCTCGGCAACGTTAACCGCATCGTCGTCCCAAAGCTCGTCCAAGCCGGCCACGATGTCACCGTCATCACGACTAACGCCCAACGAGTTGCTGAAATTGAAGCGTTAGGCGCCCACGCCGCAGTCGGTACCATGACCGATGCCGCGTTCTTAACTGAACAATTTACCGGTCGTGACGTTGTTTACTTAATGATTTCTGGCACTGCTCCAGACCTATTCGCTGCTGCTCAGCAACAAGCTGAGGTTTTCAAGTCAGCAATTCAAAACGCCGGTGTTAAAAAAGTGGTTAACCTCAGCAGCATTGCCGCTCAAGATGAACCCGCTGGTACGCTGTACGCCTACCACTTCATCGAAGACGCCCTTTCAAGTTTGACTGATATCGACCTAGCTATCGTCCGGCCGACTGGGTTCTACAATAACCTCTATGCTAATTTACCAAGCATCAAAAAGGATCACGCCATCTACAGCAACGTTCCAGCTAATATTGAACGAAAATACGTCTCACCAGTTGACATCGCTGCAGCCGTCTTTGGCGTTTTGGCCAATATTCCAGCTGGCAAGACCATCCGTTACGTTGTTAGCGACACGTTTACGGGTGATGAAATGATTGCGGCTTTCCGCGAGGCTTTGGCGTTGCCAGACCTCAAGTTGGTCGAGATCACTGATGACCAATTCGCAGCCTCTCTGCGTGCTAACGGCGTGCCGGACAGTATCGTTGACCCTTACGTTAAGAGCACCCAATATCAACGTCATCCGGAGCAGCTCTACGCCGATCTCAAGCAACACCCCGTATTTGACGGTCAGGTTAAGTTAACCGATTTTGCAAAGCAGTTTGCGGCAGCCTATCGCGCTGGGGACGATGCGCCAAAGTCACAAACGGTGGTTAGCAAATAGCGCCAACTCACCAGCTTAGGACCATTATAAAAGCGGTATGACCTCCACATCGGAGTTCATACCGCTTTTTCAATTCTACCGCGTTAACTTTTTGGCTGCCCCTTCAACGTGATCATCATAGTGGGCAACCTTTTCCGAGATGCGATCATAAGTCTCTTGAACCTCATCCAAGTGCCGCTTAATGACTTCAAGCTGTTCGGTCAAGAGATCCTTGCGCGCTTGATGCGTCCGTTCTCCACCGGGATAGAGGGTAATGTATTCAATCAAATACTCAATTGAAACGCCAGCACCCCGCATGCATTTAGCAAACGAAACCCAACCTAGATCTTCTTCATCGTAATCGCGATAACCAGCTGAATCCCGATGAACCGCTGGGATAGCACCGACCCGTTCCCAATAACGGAGGGTGTCGGCGGGAATGTCGTACTGTTCGGAAACGGCTTTGATTTTCATTGTTGTCACCTGACCTTATTGCTATTATTGAAGCTATTCTAAACCTTTGAGCTGGGTCTAAGGCAACTCATTTTTCGGCAATCGGTTCAAATAAATTTAAAAACGCCGTCAGCTGCGGCGTTACCGTCTGATCACGTCGCGTCAATAAATGTGCGTGAACGTGGTTATCAATGTCCGTTGGCACTTCAAACAACTCGCCGGCAGTTAATTCCTGCTGAACCATTTTCCGTGGCAGATAACTAAACCCGATGCCATTAACGACTGTTGCTTTGATGGCCGCAATACTTGGTAGCATTATCGTTCGAAACTTACGCTGATGTTGTTGCCACAGTGCGGTTTCAAACTGATTGCGGTAACTGCAGTCCGGTTCGTTGATCACAAACGTTGCCGTTCGATCTGCCAGCAGTGCCTCGTAGGTCTGGTTGGATTGACTTGTCACCAAGACGATCTCTTGTAGCCCAAGGTCGTGATCGATTAAACGAGCGTCCGGTTGACTCGGCCACATCATAAAGGCTACATCAACATCGTGTCGCAGCAATGCCGCCTCATTGTGCAGGCAGGTGGCATTTTGCAACTGTAGCTCGACCAGTGGCCATTGTTGCTGAAAGTGCTGAAGTTTAGCAGCCAGTAGCGAAATGGTCAGCGACTCTGGTGCTGCAATTCGCAAGCGCCCCATCTCCTGCGTTCGGGTCGCCCAGTGGGCCACGTCATCGAAGCTGGTGAGCGTTTTTTCCACCAGTGGCAATAGGCGTTGACCCGCTTCGGTCACCTGAACCCGTCGCCGTTGATAGGTCAATAATTTCGCCCCCAGTTCCGCTTCCAATCGCTGAATCTGCATCGATACCGTTGATTGGGTATACCCTAATTGATCAGCCGCTTTCGAAAAACTCCGGGTGGCCACGATTGTCTTAAAGGTGAGTAGTTCCCGAAATTCCACCTCTTTATCCCTCCTATCAAAATAATTGATAATAACTATTATAACTATCAATTTTTCAACTAACTGGTTTCAGCGTACACTAAAGCTATGCTAAACACAACGGAGGCTTCACGATGCAAATTCAATCCTATCAACCTAATCCACAACACCTCGCCGAAATCGTCGACGTGATCAACTACTGTCAAAATCTCGAAGCGCATCTTAATATCAAGATGGCTGAACAAGCGGACATCTTCGATATTCAAAACTACTACCAAGCTCGTGGTGGCGACTTTTGGCTGGCACTAGATGCTGACCACGTGGTGGGAACGATCGCATTACTGCCAGTTGATGCCCACACTGCGGTTTTGAAGAAGTTTTTTACGTATCCCAAATACCGAGGTGAACCGGTTCATCTAGGGCAACAGCTCTATCAACAATTTTTGACGTTTGCGAAAGCGCATAGGTTTAGTCGAATCGTGCTTGATACGCCAGAAGGTGAACATCGGTCGCACCGGTTTTATGAACGGCAGGGATTTCGGCAAATCACGGCTGAGCAGTTAGGGGTGAGTTATGCTTATCCGGATCGGGAGTCGCGGTTGTATGAGTTAGTGTTAGATTAGCGTTTAAAAATGAGCTATTTTATACGTCTACTCTTTTGATTCGTGTGAAAAAATGCAGGACCCGGCCTTATAAGTGAAAGTGATTACGATTGAGCACTAATTCCTCACTATTATTTCAGAGTGGTAGTTGGCGACGCGCTTTGCTATGACGTTTGTTTCGGCTTGGTTTGAGCTGAAGTTCTTGGGGTTCTTTTTAAATTTTGAAATTTAGTAGTTTAACCACCTTCTGGCCACCACGCCGAAACGTGTGAAAAAATGCAGGACCCGGCCATATAAGCAAAGACGACCAGTAATCCCCAAAAACCGGGGATTACTGGTCGTCTTTGCTTATATTCTGGGTCCTAAACGCATTTTTTCACACTCTAAAACTTAATCTCATCCACATACTCTAAATGCCGATAATAATCCAACTCCACAAAATCAGTCGGTCGCACATCGCCTGGTTGCTTATCGAAGTAAGTGGCATCCGCTTTTTGCAGCATCTTATACACAAACTGCGAACAAAACATAATGTTTCGCCGCAATGACCGCTTCGTGACTAGGCCAAGAATGTTATAGGCACTGCCCGTATCATTGATTTGCTTCACGGTATCGATCACCCGTTGCTTCTGCTCAACCGTTACTGGTAAGCGATACACCAGCACCGAAGCATCCGCCTTTTTATGGAAAGCCGCGACCATTTCCGGGTTCAGGCCCGGTGGATAAACCCGTTCACCACCGTTATAGCTGATAATCGTGGTTAAGTCGCGATCAAAACTTAACGATGCGTGGTTGAATTGTTTTTGGGTGAACAGCGCAATCAGCTCACTAGCCGCACTCCCGGTATTTGAAATCACGATATACAGCGCTGGATCAGCTAATGAGGCTTTCACACGCTCAAAGTACTCCTCATTCAACGACCCATCGTTGACGTAATGGACCGAACTATGCCGGTGCAGGTCACCAAAGATATCTTGGACGTTATCAGCCGAAAACACCGATTTGACCTTATCTGCCCCCTGCATCGCTTGGCGAATCTTAGTTTTATTTTTCTCAAATTCCGCAAAGCTGATGGTTGCCAATTCACTCAACGATGGTAAATAAAACGCGTCGGTCTTATTTCGAATCACCAACCGCTCCAGCAACAACGGCAACGGCAAAATGGCCGCCGCAATCACCCGCATCACGATGTGGCCCCAGCCCGGAATAAACACCCCGTTAACGTCAAACACGATTTGAAGCACCATCGCAAACCCATATGTAACCCCTAAAAGTACCTTTTGTCGCACCGTATACTGCGGATTCAGCGCACCCCTTACGATCAGATACGCCGCAATGCCCACGGTCACGATCACAAAAATAGGTAAGTTTCCAAATAACGCCATCACGATTAACATGCCAAGTTCAATTTGGCCAAGTAATCGCTGATAGCTCACTATATCGCCCATGAAACGTTCCTTTCTAATTCTTCCTTATAAAAATCATCCAAAGATTAAGACTAGCATATCCACATAGGCGATACTAGACCTTTCCGGAATTTTATCTAATTTGAAATTTGAGTTGTTTTTCTAATCATCTTTACACAGCCTATACCAATTCAACATTTTCTCGTCACACTTACCTGTTAAACTAGTGCTACTAATAGTTAGAGGAGGTTCATTTCGATGCCAACCCAATCCATTACCTTCAACTCACAAACGTTCCTCTACGATTCGCGAATGACCGCCTACCAATCTGTTGACGGCACCCAGCTCATGTTTACCTCAACAACCGCGCCGGATAACGTTGTGGAAATCAACCTCACTGTGACCCTTGACGATCAACAACAGCCTCAACTTCATCCCGGTTACGAGGTTAGCTTTACCCTTAATCGAGATGACAGTATTACCGTTTGGCTCAATTCCGAGTTGAGTTAATTTTTTTCAACAGCGTAAACGCCCGTCTTAATCGTCTTTTCAACCTGCTTTCATCATTTTTGCCCAAAAGGGAAGCCAAACAATGTCCTTTCGACCGATGTTGCCCAATCGCATTCCCGTTATGATAGACCTACTTAATCAGTTAACGGGAGGCACTATATGAGTTATTTAGAACTACGGGACATTCATAAGTCCTACTATTTAGGGAAAGAGGAGTTTCCAGTCCTCAAAGGCATCGATCTGAACTTTGATCTTGGCGAGTTCGTATCGATTCTCGGGGAATCTGGTGGTGGTAAGTCAACCTTGATGAACATCATTGGTGGTCTTGACCGCCAGTTCCAAGGGAGCGTGACGGTGAACGGCAAACGCCTTGACCATAACGATGAAAAGGCCTTGGATACCTACCGCCGAGATACCATCGGCTACATTTACCAAGCTTACAATTTAATCAGTCACTTATCGGTTATCGACAACGTGCTCATTCCGTTGGACATGACCACCCTCAACAAATCCGAACGAGAAGCCCGCGCCATGCAGCTACTTGAACGGGTCGGCTTGAAGGAACAGGCCCATAAGTACCCCAACCAACTGTCTGGTGGACAAAAGCAACGGGTCGCCATTGCCAGAGCGTTGGCGAGTGATCCCAAAGTCATCATCGCCGACGAACCAACCGGTGCCCTGGATGCCCAAAACACCCAGGAAGTGCTCCAAATTTTGGACGATATCGCCGCTGAAGGCCGTTTGGTCATCGCCGTGACCCACTCACAGTCCGTGGCTGACGCCGGCACCCGAATCGTTCACCTGGAAGACGGCCAAATCGACAAGGACACGAAGCTCCGAGACGCTTACGCAACTGACGAAACACCACGGTTGCAATCCAAGCTCCTCCCAGCATCTGTTTCATACAAAACAGCCTATAAGCATTTCAAATACAACTTCTGGCGTAACTCCCTCATCGTGTTAGGGACCGCCATCGGCCTATTTGCCGTGATGCTGTTCT
Organism: Secundilactobacillus muriivasis; assembly: GCF_054785195.1. Classification (NCBI taxonomy): domain Bacteria; kingdom Bacillati; phylum Bacillota; class Bacilli; order Lactobacillales; family Lactobacillaceae; genus Secundilactobacillus; species Secundilactobacillus muriivasis. Next base: position 13,412 of record NZ_BAABMI010000011.1, read on the forward strand.
CCGGCTTAGGCAACGGGATCAAGGGTTACATCAACAAGCAGGTCAACGACATGGTCAACCCACAAGTCGTTTCCGTGAGTCGTTACCAAAAGACCAGTAAGTCGGCTGCAGCTGGCGCACAAGCTGCTCCAAGCAGCAGCAGCGGTGGTGCGTCACAAGCTGGTCCATCCGCTGCAACCGGTGCTGCTGCTACAACCAGCACCAAGAAGGTCAGCTTAACCGACAAACAGATCAACAAGCTGAAAAACCTCAAGCATGTCGACCAGGTCGATAAAGTCTACTCGGCTAGTGGTGTAACAGCCAAATACAGTGGTAAGACCGCTACTATCTCAACTCTGCAAAACTGGAATGCCAGCGCCACGACCAACACCATCAAGTACGGCCACAAACCAAAGGCCGGCGAAGTGTTGATCGACAAAAAGAGCGTTGCCAAGACCTTCTCAAAGAACGACTACAAGTCTCTAATCGGTAAAACCATCACCCTGTCTTACAAGACGTTAAACAAGGATAACAAGATGGTCACCGTCAAGTTCAAAGCTAAGGTTGCCGGCATCACCAGCACCTCCAACAGCATGGGCATGGCCTTTGATAACTACGTCAACACCAAGACATTAACGTCGGCTATGAAAGCCAACAATGTTGATACGACTGCTTCTGGGGTTGCTGTGAGCGTTGATAAACTCGATAACGTGAACGCCACCACCAAGAAAATGAACCAATTGAAGATGAACGGCAAACGGATTTTCACTGCCACTTCAGTCAGTTCAATGATTGGGACGATTCAAACCTACGTTGATCTCGCCACTAACATCTTGGCTGCCATCGCTGCCATCTCATTAGTCGTTTCCGCACTGATGATCATCGTCACGATGTACATGTCGGTTAGTGCCCGGACCAAGGAAATCGGGATTCTCCGAGCGCTTGGTGAAAGTAAGAAAGACGTCCGCCGGTTGTTCATCAGTGAATCGTTGATCATCGGGGTCTTGAGTGCCGCTTTAGCTACAGTCGTTGCGATTGGCGGTGAGTTGCTCACGAACCACTTACTGGCGTCAATTGCGAACTACGCCTTCGTTCAAATTACGATTGGCAACGTGGTCACGGTCTTCGTGATTGCCCTCGTTATCTCCTTGTTAGCAGCGATGCTACCAGCCCGGAGTGCCGCGAAGTTGAACCCAATCGACGCCTTATCAGCAGACTAATAACCAAAATAGTCAAGGAGGCGATGCCCGTCAAAAACACAACCAACTGCGTTAATGAAGTGTCATCAAGCGATTTCTCTCAAACCAATAATCAACCGTCACTGGCGCTCCCCTCGTCAATGATGGACTAACTTAATTCCATCCCACAGAAACATCTATTCCAAAAATACCAGCTTGCGGTCGTTGACGGGCCCAAGCTGGTATTTTTGCGATGTGTAACTGGTGTATAATTTGAGTCAATTAGACCATTTGAAGGAGCTGAACCTTTCCATGACCCAACCTACCGAAGCGCAAAAGATTCAGACATTACGCGCGATTCGTGGCCCGCTGATCGTCTGGATGATTATGATCGGGTTTGTGGCCGTTTATGTCAGTACCAGCGCAATTGCGCTGATTCGCACCCATATTTCAAGCAAACAATTTCAACTGCTATCACGGTATGCGCCATCGCATCAATCCTTAATTCCGTTCTATATCCTCCTAGCAACCGTCTGTCTGATTGCAACGATTTGGTTCGGACCCAAGCTCTACCAGCACCGGCGCTACCTACTAATTGGTTGTCCAATGCTACTACTCCTGATTTATATTCGGTTTATGCCCACCAGCGCACCCGTGTTGATGATTGGGACCTACCCGGTATTTACCATTGAATCAATCGTTGCTTACAATAACTCGAAAAGAATTTTACGGTATGTCACCACCGTTTACCTCTTCATGTGGGGGGCCTACTCGATTGCGGTCGGTTGGATGATGGCGCTTGTGACCCTTGAGTCCTTCGGGTTTGTGATGATGATGGTCTTCTACTACTGGCGCTTCTACCAACGCCAAGTTCAGGAACGCGAGCGGGTCGAGAATCTGTACACTGAATTGCAACTCGCCTATACCCAGGTTGAAACCTCCACCATCCGCGCCGAACGCCAACGCGTCGCCCGTGAACTCCACGACACCCTCACGCAAGGTTTGGCGGGGACGGTCATGCAGTTGGAAGCTGCCAAGAGTTTTTTGGAACAGGGAAATACCGAGCGCACCGCCGAGATTATTGATAACAGTATCGACGTGGCGCGCGATGCCCTCCACGAATCGCGAATCACCTTAACCGACCTACGGAGTACCACGGAAGAAAGTTTGCCAGCCCGACTGCATTTAGTTACCGAAGCGATTCGAAAAAACTACCAAGTGACGACAACCACCAAAATTAACGACATTCCGGACTATTCACCGAGTCAACTCACTGAGATCACGCGAATCGTCACCGAAGCGTTAACTAACGTGGCGAAGCACGCTAACACCGACCAGGCGCTGTTAACTAGTAGTCTCCACGACGATATCTTCAAACTCAAAATTATCGACTTTGGTGACGGCTTTGACATGTCATCACAGTCCAAGAAAAAGCTGGCGGGTCACTTCGGTTTACAAGGCCTTCAAGAACGGGCGACCCGCTTAGACGGTGTGATTACCGTTGTCAGTGCGCCCGATGAAGGCACCACCGTCACCCTCACCATGCCAGCCACCAGAAAGGAACTGACAAACTCATGATCAATTTACTGATTGTCGACGACCACCAGATTTTACGGGCGGGACTCGAACTCATTTTTGAAACTGTTTCGGATATCAACGTGCTCGGAACGGCGAACGATGGTGAGGCCGGTCTGCAGCAAGTTGCTGCGTTGCACCCCGACCTCGTACTCACCGATATTCGCATGCCGAAACTGGACGGCATTGCCATGATGCGCCAACTTCACGACACTGACCCGGACCTGCCCGTTGTGGTGCTCACGACCTTTGATGACCAAGAACCGATTCAACAAGCTATGCAGCTTGGTGCAAAGGGCTTTTTATTGAAAGACGCTGATAAAGACACGATTCTTCGCGTCATCCGCGGGGCAATGAAGGGCGAAACCTACATTGAACCCCGAATCGCCGGAAAGGCCTTTACGCCCGCCAAACCTGCTGAACCCGCCATTGACCTGTCACCCCGGGAACACGCCATTTTAACGCAGGTTGCTCAGGGTGAGCACAGCAAGGAAATCGCAGCCGATTTGCACGTGAGTGAGCGGACTGTTAAGTCACATCTAACTAGTATTTATAATAAACTGGGCGTTTTTTCCCGCGCTGAGGCGGTGGCGAAGGCGTTGCAGTTGGGGTTGATCGAGCTGTAGCAGCCCGATTGCTTATGGCAAGCAAAAGGCGTACCACGCTGAATTGAACGTGGCACGCCTTTTTCATGACTGCTCATCAAACCGGTGTCCCTTCTGCCGCAACAATCGCCACATCGGTTTCGGCAACTTCACAATTTCAACGTCATCGCCCAAATACAACAACCAGTCTACGAATCGGGACAGCTCCCGCTCATCCGCTAAAGCCACAGTTGTTTCGTACTGCGCTTGAGGTCCCAAGGTATCGGTTGGCTGATGAAACCCTTGAAACCGCTGAATTGCGGTTGGCCCTAACCTGAGTTGAACATTCGTTGTTTGATCAAAAGTCGTTTCCAGCGCAGATGTTGGTGTCATCAGTTCTGGCACTTGTGATAAGTCATAGGCGGCTACGCTTTGAATTCGGTCAACCCGAAAAGTTCGCTTAGCCTGCCGGGTTAAATCCCAAGTATCCACGTACCACAGTGATGATTGTTGAAAAATTCTGCGGACATAAACGTGATGTTGCTCGTCATTAGTCGCAAACTTTTTTCTGTACATGATCGTTGCAAACCCCATCCCATAACTAATTTCATCAATTAGCGGTGCCAGCATGACTGGCGCCTGATCCGATACTGCAAACCAGTCTATATCAGAGCGACTTTCGTTCGATATCGTCAGGAGTTGCTGTAAACTCAGCAAGGCATGACGCTGTTTTTCCGGAACGTTCCTCAGTAACTTTTCAACTAGTGATTGCCGACTTTTTAAGTACGGTAGGTTATCGTTCAACGAAGCCAAAAACGAAACAAAGATGGCCGCAATTTCATCTTGGTGGAGTTGAACCGTCAACGAATTTTTTCGATTTTTCACCGTATACCGATCCCGATACCCCGCCTGTGGCACTACCGTTATTCCTTGTAATTCAATGTCATGCAAGTCCCGCATCGCAGTCTGTCGCGAGATGTTAAATACCGTCATTAAGTCACCAATTGTGAAACTATCGCGATTAGTCACGTATCGAATTTCGGTTGGGATACGGACGCTTTTCTTCAATCGACCATCATCAAAATCGTAGCCACTGTCTTCATCCAGTAGCGGCATCGTAAACTGCATTTTAAACCCATCAATCATTTGACCCACCTCGGTTTCCCATCAACCTCTAATCCCTTCAACCTAATTTGAAGAAAGTTTAACATAGATTTCGGCGTTCTTGAATACTGATGATCCGCAATTCCTTTTGAAAAATAAATTGCCGAAACCCATGCTTAACCTGTTACAATAGTGCAAGACTCACGAAAGGAGGCGTCGCCGTGACGCTCACTAAAACGCAAAGCAACCTCGGTTTGTTGACCTCAGCCTTTATCTGGGGCATTAGCTACACCTTTATTAAACAGTGTACGGATGCTCACATGTCGGCCGGCTTGATCAACGGTGGTCGGGGACTGATCTTCGCCACGCTTCTCTACATATTTTTCCACAAAACGATTCACCACATCACTTGGCAGGAGGTGAAACTGGGCGCTATTGGCGGTCTGCTCAACGTTGCCGTCGTGCTCCTGCAAACCACCGGGCTCAAATACACCACGCCCAGCAACAGTTCATTTCTCACCGCTACCTACGTGCTGTTTGTCCCCATCGTGGTCTGGATTACACAACACCAGCGCCCGCAACGCAAACTGATCCTCGCGATTATCCTGTGCTTGATTGGTACGACCTTCCTAACCGGCATCATCCAAACTGGATTTCACCTCCAACTGGGTGATATCTTAACGCTTTGTTCAGCCATCTTCGTGTCACTGCAGATCGTTTATTACAGTGCGTTAGGTACTCGGCTAAATCCCATTAATAGTTCATTTATGTTAGCCATGAGTCAAATCGTGGTGAGTGGTGGCATGTCGCTTCTCTTTGAGCGTCAAGGCTACGGCGCCATTGATTGGCCACACGCCATTTTACCTTTGATTGCATTGGGAATTACTGCCTCGTTTATGGCCCAGACACTGCAAATTTTCTGCCAACAGTTTGCGGACCCGACCACCTCTGGTCTGCTGCTAATGACGGAATCGCTGTTTGCGAGTTTGGTTTCCGTGCTGGTTGGCATTGAACCGGTTACCAGTAATTTGGTGATTGGCGGAAGCTTGATTTTTGTGGCGTTATTATTAATGCAGTTGGATTTGCACCGGTTGTCGTTGTGGCGGCGACAGCGGTTTTAAGCAAATAAAAACGAGAGTGAGCAAAAACTCGTTTAGGTCCCAGAATATTAGAGAACCGGCCCGTGGATTCCTGGTTTTGGAATCTACGGGCCGGTTCTCTTATATGGCCGGGACCTGAGTTTTGGCGCACGTTTAGACTAGATAATAGTCTTGAGATAAAATGAAATTTTTAACTCACTTTGAGTTAAGAAATTAGTTCGATGCTTACCAATATGGACTTTTGTCCAAGCTTCGTTTTTTGTATTATCTATAAAATTGCAATTAATTCATCCAATTCAGCCTGCGTCGTTGACCAACTCGTTGCCAACCGAATCGCCGTGTGTGTCTCATCGATCTTCTCCCAGAACGAATAATCGACAGACTGACTCAACGCTTTTAATTGATCTGCATCAACCACGATAAACTGCTGGTTAGTTGGCGAATCAATGTAGAATTCGTATCCCTTATCCGTCAGCGCTTGTTTCAATTGCATCGCCAAATCAATGGCGTGCTTGCTGATATCGAGATACAAGTTGTCGGTAAAGAGGGCGTCAAACTGAACACCACACAACCGGCCCTTCGCCAACAACGCCCCCTGACGCTTGATTTTCGTCACGAACCGCTTTGGCGTGTTGTGTTTCGTAAAGACCACCGCTTCACCACACAGTGCGCCAACCTTCGTCCCACCAATGTAGAACACGTCGCACAACGCCGCAATTTCTGGTAACGTCAAATCCGCTGCCGGACTCGCTAAGCCGTAACCTAACCGGGCACCGTCAATAAAGAGTGGTAACTGATTGGCATGACAGGTTTCTGCTAGCTCAGTGAGTTCCTGTTTGCTGTACAACGTGCCACCCTCAGTTGGGTAAGAGATGTAGACCAAACCCGGCGCCACCATCTGACCGTGATTTTCGTCAGCATAAAAGTCGTCCACGTAAGTTTGGAGGTTACCGGCAGTCAACTTGCCATCAACTTGTGGTACTGTCAGGACCTTGTGCCCCGTATACTCAATGGAACCCGCTTCGTGTAGCGCAATATGACCGGTATCAACGGCCACAACCCCCTCATCATCGGCCAGTAAGTTTGAAATCACGATAGCGTTGGTTTGCGTCCCACCTGAAATGAAGTAAACGTCTGCGTCATCAATCCCACAGGCCGCTTGAATTTTAGCAATCGCACTTGCAGTGTATTTGTCAGCCCCGTATCCGGGTTGTGCATCTAAATTGGTATCAACTAAGTGTTGCAATACCTTGGGATGGGCGCCCCGAGCGTAATCGTTTGCGAATGGTAACATAGTGAATTCCTCCAGACTTTTCCTGACACTTTATTAAATAAGTTTTAATCTGATTGTAAGGCTATGCCAATTCACCAAAGCTGTCAAGATACGCCATTAATCCGCTGTTAACGATTTCAATACTCGAGCCGGAACCCCGCCAACCAAAACGTTATCGGGCACATCTTTTGTGACGACAGCACCGGCAGCAATGACGACATTATTACCAATCGTGACGCCAGGCGTAATCGTTGCCTTGCCACCGATCCAGACATCGTTGCCAATCATCACCGGTTTGGCTTGCGCTAAGTAATCTCGGCGTCCCTGCGGCGTCATCGGGTGATTGACTGTATAAATATCAACGTTGGGCCCAATCATGACGTGTGTTCCAATCATCACGGGCGCAATATCTAAGATGGTAAGGTTGTAATTGCTCAAAAAGTAATCCCCCACGTGAATGTTTTGCCCGTTATCGCAGTTAAACGTCGCTTGCATGGACAAGTGGGCCCCTGCCGACCCTAAAATTTCACGCGCTTTAGCCGTTTGTCGCTCCGGTTCGGTTGCTGGAATGGCGTTAAATTCCTGGCACAGTTGCGCAGCTCTAGCTTTTCTAGCAGCCACCGCTTCGTCTAAAAAGTTGTACCAATCACCGGCAGCTAATTTTTCTAGTTCTGTCATCTTTCCACGCTCCTTTTACCTTTAATCATAGTTGTTAGAGGTGGGTGTAAGTCAAGAAAATCGTTAATTCTTAGGGTTCAAATAAACCGATAACCACTGTAGCTATGCTCAATTAAGCTACCACAATAGTTACCGGTTTATTTTTATGTAGCACTTACCGCGTAATCTCACCCGCAATCGCAGCCCGAGCAGCCGTTGCTGGCGAGGCCAAATAAATCAGTGACTTATTCGTTCCCATCCGGCCAACAAAATTCCGATTATTCGTGCCAACTACGACTTCATCATCCGCCAATAAGCCATATGGTTGTCCTGCACACAACCCGCAATCTGGATGGGTCACAGAGCCACCCGCTTTCACAAAAGTCTGAATATACCCCCGTTTAACGGCCTGTTTATAAACCGAGATTGTCGCAGGTGTCACTACCAATTTAGTATATGGCGCAACGTGATGACCAGCTAACACGTTGGCTGCCTCTGCCAGATCTTCAATACTGCCGTTGGTACACGAGCCAATGAACACCTCATCAACCTTAGTGCCAACGACTTCACTGACTGGATGAACGTTATCCACGCCCTGCGGACACGATAGTTGTGGTTCTAGCTCATTTAAATCATAGTGAAGAACCTGTTCATACCGGTCATCCGGGCCCACCGTTAACCAATCCAGCTCCGTCAGCGGCATCTGGTAATAGTCAGCGGTTTTCTGATCCGCTTCAAACAAGCCCACCTTAGCACCAACTTCTAGTGCCATGTTGCAAATCGTGAACCGTGATTCCATTGATAAGGCACTCACGCCCGGTCCCGTAAACTCCATTGACATATACTGAGCACCATCCGACCGCAGATCACCTAAAATTTTTAGAATCAAATCCTTGGCAACGACTCCCGGCTGAAACTCGCCGTCTAACACAAACTTCAACGCTTTAGGCACCTTAAACCACATCTGACCAGTCGCCATCACCGCGGCCATTTCAGTATGGCCAATACCCGTACTAAAACAAGCCGCGCCACCATACGTTGTCGTATGACTATCGGTTGCCACAACGATTTCGCCTGGTCGTGCAATTCGCAGTTCGTGCATCAGGTGATGACAGATACCCTCACCCTTATGAACGTCCGTCACGTGGTATTTTTCAGCAATTTCCAACGCATCTCGAAAATGGATTGGATCCGTAGACGCGTAGTTAGTTGGTAATAAGTGGTCAATGAAAATGACGCCCTTGCTCGGATCTGCCAGTCGTTTTACGTGCATCTCCTTTAGCACCCGTTTAATGCTGGACGTGTAGATATCATGAATCATATAACGATCCGGATAAGCGGTTACGATTTGACCTGGCATTAAGTTGATCTCACCCGTATTTTTCATCAAGATTTTTTCCGCTAACGTTGCCTCCAACTCACTCGCCTCCTTCTAATGCTTGCATCCGCTTAATGGTGTTCGGAACTAAACCACCGTCATTAATAATATCCATTAAGTAATCTGGTAGTTTCGAAATGGGGTAAGTTTGGCCGTTCACGACCACTGATTGACCGATGTTGACTGTGAGCACATCGTTTTCGACAACCTGATCTGGAATCACATCACTTTCAATCAGTAACATCCCATTATTAATGGCGTTTCGAAAGAAGATTCGTGCAAATGACTTGGCGATGATACAGGTAATACCTGATTCTTTCAACGCTTCTGCGGCCTGTTCACGGGAGGAACCACAGCCAAAGTTCTTCCCACCAACAATAATGTCGCCTGATTTGACGTTGGCCGTAAAGTCTGGTCGTAGTGACTCTAAACAGTGTTTAGCCATCTCGGCCTTTTTAACAATAATGCAGTACCGCACCGCAATAATTGAATCCGTATCAACATCGTCCGGTAGTTTCCAGACTTTTCCCGAAAAAGTTTTGTCCACTACTGCTCACCTGCTTTCGATAGCTGACCAATTGTTTGCGTTAGCGCTGTTTCTGCGACCGTCCTTGCCGAAGCGACAAATGTCTGCGAATCCGGGGTTCCGTTATAGCCCACGTAATTCCAATACCCATCGGTCAGTTGGGTTTCACCTTTACCTACTACCGCCTTCGATGGCAATCTAACGCTCCCATACCCAGGCTCGATCACCTGTGCACCTGCATCGATAAACGCATTAACTAGCCCCTCCGCCAACGCTTGTAGGTAGACCGCGTTACTTTCAGGTGAAATCGTCAACCGCATCGTCATTGGGACGTGATGGCCCTTGAGCACATTTGCGACCACCCGTAAATCGGCAATGCTAGATCCCGTCGCCCCACCAATTAGACAAGACTGAACGACTTGCTCACCTAACTTAGACAATGGTGTCACGTTCGTTAACTGGCCTGGTTTCGCCACCATTGGGACTACTTTTGCTAAATCAATCGTGATATCAGCAGCCGTAACGTTGGCCTTTAGCCCACTTAGAATCGGTAACGTATGAGTGAGTTGTAATAGGTCACGCTGTTCATCCGCTGTTAATTGATCGTAACCAGCTCCACCAATTTGTAATAACTGACCGTCAACGCGATCATTCAACATTGATAGCAACTGTAACCCTGCGTCCTTTAGCATCACTCCCGGTTGCAGTTGACCGATTACCTGAACGTTCAGCGTTGCGGGACGTGCCACTCGGACTGCGCCAGTACTCAGAACCGATAACAAATTTTCTTCAGTTAAATTAAAGCCCAATGCGTGTTTAACCCCAAACACTGCATTATGCTGACCGGTACTCATCACAACCTGTCCTGCCGTCACATACTGTCGTAACAGGGTATCATAGATAATTCCGTCTGCCTGTTCAAATCGAAGTTGATACCGCTTCGCATAGGCGATCAACGCTTTTTGAACAGCGGAAGTTTCGAACGCACCAGATGGCACATCATAGGCGTTCATCACAACGATTCGTTCAGGCATCGCTGGCCTTAATGCCGTCAATTTATGTATAGTTTCAAGCGTTAAATTATCGCCTAGCACGAGCACGTCTGGCGTCAAAATCACCTGAGTCCCCGGTGAGGCAGTTAAAAATCGATCAACTTGTGTCACAATAACCACTTCCCTAACTGATTGACGTCGGTATTCCCACGCCAATAATGAGTATATGATTAGAATTATAACGAGATTCCTACAACATAAATAGGTTACTTTTTCAACACAAGCTGCTGAAAAAGTAACCTATTTATTCCGATTAACGTTCAAGCAATCCCCGAAGATTCTGCCAATCCTGCTGACTTAGTGGAATATTGATCGATAACACCGGTTGTCGCCGTTCCGAAACATCTAAGTTGGTCACAACTACATCGCACTCATCAACATCGGTAACATACCGAATCCGATAACGTTGTTGTAGGAGCGTCGTTAACTCCTTGGCAAACCAGTCTCGATAAAATGAGGATGAATCTAATAATAACCGAATCTTTAACTCAGGATTGAGAACGGATAAATCAAAATACGTCATGAGTAACGTTGCGTAGTTTGCCATCAAGTAGTCTTCATTTTGAAACACTGAATTCCCCGACAATTGCCACTGCCGGTATAGCTCACTTAAACGTTGAACGACTTGCGGTCGTTGTTGCGTGAGTTGCGTCAAGACGCTATCTCGTTCAAGTAATAAGCCACCGGTAGGAAAAATTAAACTATAACTATGTAGCAGGTTAAGTTGTTGGATAAACCGTTTTTGGTCTTCATCTGTCAATTGCTGCTGATACGCAGTCGTTAAATCAGCCATTACTTGTCCAGTAGCGCATTGAACAGTCTCACCTACAACTAACGGTGTTTGCGCCTGATGATCTACACAGAAAAAGCGACGACAGTAGTCCAAAAAAACGTCCTCGGGCAGTTGACCATCCGCAACCGGCACTTCTTTTGGTAATTGTAGCGTATGTTTCGAATTCCGGTTATGGGTGATCACCAACCAATAACTTAACTGTAACGCTGCAACATCCGTCAATTGTTGCCAACGTTGATGAACCTCGTCCAAAATGGTTTGTCGTTCAACTGCTTTAAACGGCCAAGTAAAATGCGAATAGGTCTCCCAGTAAACTCGATAATAAAACAACCGAACCATGGTTTCTGGCCCTTCAAGTTCGTTAGTTGCCGCTAAATAATGACACCCATAAATGGCAAGATGTTCCTGTAACTTCCGGACACCACGCTTAGCCGTTGAATAACTCACAAAGGATTGTTCTGCAAACTCTTCCAATGAAGTTGCGGTTCTTTCAAACGTTGTCTTAATTAATTTAGTCATCAACGACTCCGTTGTCAGAATCAGCATCATTCGATTTAAATTACTGCTGTTTCGCCTGTGCAAACTCACCCCAAGACCCGTTTGATAAAGTAACTGCATGTCATCTGGACTAAATTGCTGTTCAATTAACGTCTGTAATTCTGCTAAATGTTTCTTTACCGTATTCCGATCCAACTCCAATTCCGAGGCAATTTGAACCAACGTCACCGGTTGAATATGGTTATCCAAGTACCGAATTAAGCGAACATTAATTGTATCTCGACTCATAAACGGTTGCATTACGTCACCCTCTTTCTAAACAGTGTAGCATGCTTTGAGCAGTTATTAATCATGACCGATAAGCAAAAATACCGAACAAGAAGTGCGCCTTCTCATCCGGTATCAATCATAATGACTAATCACTTAACTTATAGATCAATCTTAGCTGTCGCATATTTTTGTTCCAACGCATTAATGTCATCCAATCCAATAAATTGATTGAACTTCGGGAACGTGACCATGTTGTCAATTTGACGTTTGGTCGTTCCAAGTTCAACCATATCCTTTAGCAACCGTTCCGTTGAGAAGGTCGATGTGTAAACAAGTACGTTAGGGTGGACAACAATGGAGAAGCCCATCTCATGAATTTCTTCATTCGTGAGCAATGGCGTTTTTCCGTTTTCAATCATGTTAGCCATAACAGGAACGTCTGGGAAACTATCAGCAACTTTTTGAAGATCATCCTTAGTCTTTGGTGCTTCAACGAAAACTAAGTCCGCCCCCGCTTCGTGATAGTGCCGCGATCTATCAATCGCACTTTGTAATCCGGTAACCGCATAAGCGTCAGTTCTTGACATAATCAAGAAGTCATCATGTTGACGAGCCGCCACAGCCGCCTTCAATTTATTAATCATCACTTCTTCAGGAACGATGGTTTTACCATCCATGTGCCCACAGCGTTTTGGCCAAGTTTGGTCTTCGATGAATAAACCGGCCGCTCCCATGTTTTCGTAAACGTGAACTAGCCGAGCAATGTTTTCTTCATCGCCATAACCGGTATCAGCATCAATAAAAACTGGAATGTTGACCGCGTTAATAATTTCCCGGGCACTATTACTCATTAAACCAAAATCAGCAATTCCCCGATCAGGTTGGGCTAATTTATTCGCTGAAGTGGCATATCCGGCCTGAAAAATCGCCTTGAATCCCGATTGTTCAGCAATCTTTGCACTTAATGCATCTGGTGCAACCACTAAATTCACCAGCTCGCCACTAAAACACATTTGTTTAAAGGCCGCTCTCATTCGATCTGCTTTTGTCATTTTGCTGCCTCCTTTGGTTGTTCTAGTTGACGTGCGACTTGCTGCTCCGCTTGTTGACGTGCTTGCGACAATGCGCCGGTATAGAAAATGGTCTTGAACGCGGTTGCCTGATTTGCATCAAAGTAAGCATCACGAACGGTATTGATCACCAATCCAATCGCCTGTTGCTGAGCAAGCGCAGCAACACCTTCAAAATCGGCTTCAGAAACGTGTCCAATCAAAATAACGTCCGCTAGCCCATTGACCTTGAGGTACTCGACCCGCTTCGCCAATCCCGTTTGACCATACGCGCTAACGCCATCCAACTCGGCAAACAGCAACGTTTCAGGATTATCAAACGCATCCTTCGCCGCCTTTAGCTTGGCCACAAAATCACTAAATTCAATCAACTGCGTTTCGGCTGCAGCTGTATGGGCTGGAAAAATTTGGTCATTGATCACTAATCCTGCAGCGCCAGACCGTTCTAGATCCTGTGTTACAAAATAAGTTGTCAGTTGATTACCAAACCCAGATTCAGCGTCAACAATAACCGGAAAGTCCGATTCTTCTTTAACATGTCGTAAACTAGCTGATAACTCAGATGGTGAAATCAATCCTTCATTCGTCTTACCTAACTGACTTCTAACCACATCATACCCGTTGAAATAACTCGCAACATATCCCGCTGCTTCAGTTGATTGGGCGCTCTGTGCATCCATTACGCCTAGAACTGATACAGGTGTTGTCGTTTCAAACGTTGCTTTCGATAGTGTCATTATGACCCATCCCCTCAATATTAATTAATTTTCTTTGCTTTCGTTTCAGGACCCCAAATAAACGTGACGAGTGCTGACACAGCTGCTAATCCGATGATGAAGTAAATCACCGCGTCTTCGTTAGCAATTTGAAGAATCCAAATAACGAGGTATGGCATACCGAAATTGGCGAATTTAGATAACCCATTTGCCACCCCAGCACCTCTAAATCGATACTTAGTTGAAAATAACTCAGTCACATAAACCCCAATAATGGTTGAATTTAAAACTTAAAAACAACAAGTTAATAAGAAACCAACAAACATCACCATGGCGGCCTTAGACTGCAAGGTATACGTAAAGCCAAGAATCATGACCAAGATAAAGCCACCAATAATGTTCTTGCGACGACCAACGCGATCGACTAATAACGACCCGATAAAAGCACCAACTGGTGCGCCAATCATCATAACCGTTGTGTAGGACAGCGATGAAACAATGGTGATTCCCTTTGCAACTAGCAACGTTGGCACCCAAGAAGTAAAGGTATACTGACAAACCTGCGTTCCAACGGCCAACATGATGGCCACTAACATATACCGAACTAAGTGATTATCACTAGCCTTAGCAAGTGTCTTTTGTTGTTTAACTGGTGCCGGTTGTAACCCTGCCGCCGTCATCTCAGTTTCAATTTGGGTAATCACTTGGTCGGCAGCTTGGAAATTACCATGGGCAATATTCCAACGCGGTGATTCTGGTAAGTGATGTCTGAAATAACAGACAATTAGCGCCATTGCGCCGTTAAGAAAATATGTAGACCGCCAAGTAAAATGAGGAATTAATAGTAGACAAAGTGCCATTGCAACGGGTGCGCCAATATTACCGATACAATTAACTAACGTGCCCCATCGTCCTCGAGATGAGACTGGTGCGAATTCATTAATCACTGAAAAACTCGTCACTAGTTCTGCCCCAAGTCCAATCCCACTGATGAACCGCATGACAATTAAGAACCACATATTAGGTGAAAAGGCACCGATTAAAGTTGCCAACCCAAAAATCAACAGGTTCCATTGAAAGGCTGTCATCCGTCCCTTTCGATCACCAATAACCCCAGCTAAAATTGATCCTAAAAATAAGCCTAAGAAACCACTAGATAAAAAGGTTGAATTCAATAAATCTGTTGAAAAGCCTGTCGATTTCAGGTATCCAATCGTTCCACTCGCCAAGTAAACATCCATCGCATCAATGAACACTCCGGCCGACGTTAACGCAAATAATCGATAAAAGGTTTTAGTTGCCTTAACCCCGTTCATCCGTTCGCTTAACGTTGTGGCGTTTTGTAGCGTTCCTGTTACATTTTCTACCGTAGTCATCACTTCCTTATCTCATTTAATCGTTCTGCAACGATTAGTATTTGGTTAGAATCATAACGATATTTTCACATTAAAAAAAGGTCACTCTTTCATCTTATCATGATGAAAAAACGGCCCGTTTTATTATTGTATCCCTTATTCCGTTTCCAACCCCCGCTTAACATCCCCCAACAACGCCAACAATGTCCCCCGCTGTTCGCCCGTTAGTCCGCGGGTTAAGCGCTGATCGACCATCTGCTGAACCGCCTGAAACTGATCAACAATTGCCTGACCTTCAGCCGTTAAATACAGCATCTTATTGCGCGTATTATCCACCGGAATGTGCCGTTCAACTAGGCCTGCCTCTTCCAGTTTCTTAAGAAACGCTGAGACCGTAGCTGCCCGCCGGTGCATCACGTCCACTAATTCGCGTTGAATCATTCCGGGGTGTGCCCCAATCAACTGTAAAACCATGGCCTGCTGATCCGTCACCTCGTTGGTTTGACGTAACTGGTCATTGATCAACGCCCGTTCTTTCAGTGTAATTTGTCGTAACAGTGTACTAATTTCCTGTGCCGTTTGTGCTTCCGTCATCTGAATCACCTCACTTCCAGTGTAGCAAAAAGTTAGTTAAAAATATAGTTAGTCTAACTAATTGTTTGACAATCGAATTTCACAGCGTTATGATGACTAACTGTTAGACAATCTAACTTTAAAGGAGACTAACTATCATGACAGAAAACACAAAAGCTTTAACTAACCTCGATCCAAAAATCACCACTTTCCAAAACCAACTCTACGCGAAGTACGACCTGGCTAACCAAACCTTTACCCCCGGTCAGACCGTTTTTGTCGGTTCCTCACTAATGGAAATTTTTCCGATTGAACGGTTCCAGACTGAACAAGAACTTAACCTCACCCAACATATTTATAACCGTGGCGTCCGCGCGACCACTACGGCTGATTTGTTAGCGCACCTGACAACGCAAGTGCTAGCACTAAAACCTAGTCGCCTCTTTATTAATATTGGCGCCAATGACCTTGGATTCAACGTGCCCGAAGCCACCTTCTTCGCCAACTACACCACCATTTTGACCCAAATTCACGCTGAATTACCGGACACCCAAATCTTCGTGATGGCCTTCTACCCCATCAACGCGGTCGCTGACTTTGGCGAAGATTCACACGAGCACCAACAGTTCTTTGAATTTCGGTCAAATAATCGCATCGATGCGGCCAATCAAAAGGTTCAACAACTGGTGACTGATCTTCCAAACGTTACCTTTATTGATGCCAGTGACGGGTTACGGGATGCTGCTGGCAACCTCCGCCAAGAACTCACCTTCGATGGTGCGCATCTGCTTCCCAACGGCTATCAAATCATCCTCAACAACTTGATGCCCTACCTCAAATAGCCACTACCCCATTCGTGTATAGGTCCAATAGGGAACCTCAAATCGCCGTTGATTGATGGCCGCAACCTTTAACGTCGTCATCAACCTAACCGGTAGCAACGCGATTCCTCGCCCCGTTGCCACCAATTTAGTGATACCTGCCCACGAATCAACCGTCATCACCCGCTCCGCTTCGTGGCTAAATACCGTCAGCGTGCGGCGGCGAAACGGGCACCGGGTATCTCGATTGACTAAAATTGGTAGTTGGTCACTTTGACCTAAAAATGCGGTCGTTAACGCCGACTGCGCGACGCATTGATAGTCGGCTTGCTCAAAATGAGCGTACGTAATGACCTGGTCCGCACCCTGTACTGGCTTCGTTTCAATCTCGGTAGACGACTTAACTTGAAAAGTATTTTGCGTTAAATCAAACCGTTGTTGGTCGATCACCAATTCGTTAAACAGTAATTCTGAAATTACAATTTGCCGGTGTTTTGGTGCCGATTGGAGTTTACTGCGAACCGCCGAAGTTGCTTGCAACACCGTTAACGCATATTGATAAAAAGCTTCACCAGCCTGAGTCGGCGTGATGCCTTGATAGCTGCGTTCAAATAATTGCGCATCAAACTCCGATTCGATGGCCTTCAACCGGGCCGTAATGTTAGATTGCGCAAACCCCAACGCTTTCGCAACCGCGTTGATTGACCGTAATTCGTATAGTTGCCGATAAATTTCTAAGTCTTGAAGTTGCATGGTTAGCCGCCCCCTTATCACTATTTATGATAACCATATCACATTCCGGTAATAGGCAGAACCCTTTTTAGGGACTAAACTAACCCCATTACTTAACGAAATGAGGAATTCAACTATGCCATACTTACGTGTTCGAATCGCGAGCGCTAACACAACCATTACCAGCCAACAAATTGCAACCAACCTTACCCAACTTGCCGTGGACGTTTTGGGTAAAGATGCGGCAGTAGCGGCCGTTGACGTTAAATTCACCGACCCTAGTGACTGGTTCGTTGGCGGTAAATCGTTAACGCAACTCAACCAAACCAGCTTCTACGTTGAAATCAAAATTACTGAAGCAACGAATACCCGAGACCAAAAGGCCGCCTTTGTAAAACAGGTCTTCGACACCTTCGCCAAACTTTACGGCAACGTGACGCCAACCAGTTACGTTGTCTTGCATGACGTTGCTTCCGATGCTTGGGGCTATGGTGGTAAAACCCAGGAGTATCGCTATATCGCACAATAATAACGTTAAATTCACCTAATCGGCTCAGTTAACTGCTAGCCGATTTTGGTCGTCGCTCTGCCGCAACCACCGCTCACCAAAATGATAGTTTAATCGTTTTACTCACTGTTATAACAAGTCTTAACAGAATTCTAAAATTGAATATAATTGCCGGATTTAATGGTTGACGCTATCCCAACCCGCGCCCTATAGTAGTAGTGATGAGATCAAGAACGATATTTTCTCATCATCCGACACTAGCACTCGCGTTAGGAGGTTAACTAGATGCTGATCGGTAACTATATCACGAGCGTTTTTTTGGTGGTTGCATGCACCCTCGGTATCATGTCGACTTACTTCCAAGTCGATGCCGTTACCCGTCAACGAGTGGCTAAGCAACGTGATTTAGGGCGACTTAAAGCGGACTATCCGCTGGTCGTCTTCGTTTGCTTGGTATTACTACTACTTGGTTTTTTGAGCACGACCGCCAGTCACCAACTGTTTTGGGTGCTCATTAACCTGCAAGCAATTTTGATGCTTTACAGTAACCTGCTCCTACCAACCCTTAGTGAATTTTTGATTATTCAAGGCATGGGCGCACTAATGTTCTTTCTAGCAGGTGATGCCCTTAACTGGGTCACCTGGCTGATTTTTCTGGCCTCTTGCTTCGTCGTTTATAGCGAGCACTGGTATTCCAAATACCTAGCGCACCACCCCTACTTCTTTTTGATGCCACCACTTATTATCGGCGTCGTCTTCTGGGCTCGAGTTTACTTTATTTCGCCTAGTCTATCATTGACCGATACCATTGTGAACTACATCGGTTTTGCCTGGGCCTATTACGCCCTTTGGGTTTACGATCAATCCTTGCAGCGGGATCAACAAGTCGTTGCCAAACTCACCCACGAAGTGCAGTACGATGGCCTTACCCGCGTCCGTAATTGGGCGATGTTTCGTCAAGATTTCACCCACAACTATGGTCAGTTAAGTGAGACGCCTCAGTTAGCCCTAGTCGTGATGGACATTGATCATTTTAAGCACATCAACGATACGTACGGGCACTTGGTCGGTAACCAAGTCCTCATGATGGTGGCCACTCAGATTCAAAGCTATCTCAAACGTCAAAATCCGAATTACAAATTCTACCGAACCGGCGGCGAAGAATTCGCCATGATCCTTCCCGGCGCTGATTTAGCCCGGGCGAAGGTTATCACGCTAATTTGCCACCAACTGCTCAGCGATATGGATGTTCGCTTCAACGGCGGTGAATTCAACATCACCGCCTCCTTCGGCCTCGCCATGGCAACAACAAAAGACGGCAACTCAACCGCCGTCTTCAAGCGCGCCGACCACTACCTCTACCAGTCCAAACACGCTGGCCGAGACTGCATCACGGTCGAAGGCGAAACGTTGAATCATCAGGTTGCATGATAAAAGCACTGCTATTCTGAATTGAATGGCAGTGCTTTTTTGTTTGCTGTCGTTTGTGTCCAGCGTAAGTGTTGGGTGTATGGTGAGTGTCGGCTGTTTGTCGTCGCTTCGCTCGCCAAAGCCGCATTGAAAAGCGCTCGTTCAGGCTACAAAATTCGGCGCCGCTTAAACTGTTATTTCCAGGGTTCTTGAAGTTGTAGGAACTTGTCAACCACGCGCTTTCTGGCCACCACGCCGAATGGTGCTGCGCGAGACTGAGAGCTGCATGTAGGGGCACTTCGATAAAACCGCCAGGCCCGGGCGCTTTCACCGAAGTGCCCCTACACACCGCTCTCAACCCGTCTCGCTCCGCACACTATCGCTGGACACAAACGTCAGTCATTCACCGTAACTTGCTCAATCGCCCGAACATACTCCTGCAACAACGATTCATCCGTCCCGTTATCCCGCTCCGTCTCATAAGCCGCCTGTAAGAACTCAACCACAGCGGTATTACCAGGTTGACTTAACCGCCCTACCGCATACGCAGCAGTGGCACGAATCAATGGCCGTGGATCATTTTCGACGACTTCTAATAATTTCGGTAATGAGCTGGTGTCATTCAGATTGGCCAATGCAATGATAGCGTTGCGTTGGAGCGGCTTTTTACCCCGCCACGACCCAGCCATTGGACCAAAACTTTCCTTAAACTCCCGGTTTGTCTGCGTCAACATCGGGGTTAACTCCGGCCGAACCAGCTCAACGTCTGGTTCCATTCGCTCATGCAGATGATTATCCACGCCCCGGTTAAACGGGCACACGACCTGACAAATATCACAGCCGTAAATCACGTTACGAATCAGTGGCCGAAACTCATCCGGCATTTGCCCCTTGGTTTGCGTTTGGTACGACAAACAGCGTTGGCCGTTCAGCTGACCGTTGCCCATCAACGCCCGTGGCGGGCAGGCATCGATGCAGCGGGTGCAGTCACCACACTGGCAGGCCATCGGCTCATCCGGTTCCAATTCTAAATTCGTGACGATTTCGCCTAAGTACACAAATGAGCCAAATTCCGGCGTGATCAACAACCCGTTCTTACCAATAAAGCCGACCCCTGCCCGTTGTGCCACTGCAACGTCGATCAACTCGCCAGTGTCCACCATTGGTTTGAACCGAACGTCGCTGTCCGCTGGTAGTAACGCCTTGATGGCTTCAATCAACGCTTCTAGGTGGTCGTCCAAAATGAAGTGGTAGTCCTCACCCCACGACGCCCGCGCAAACTGACCCCGCTTCAATCCAGTTCGCGGTGGTTGCTTTTTCAACCGCGCCGGATACGCCAACGCAATTGAAATTAACGTTTTGGGATCATCGAAAATCAAATCTGGGTTTAACCGCTCATCGAGATTCTGATGTTCAAAACCGGTGGTGTGCCCATCGGCTTTTTGTTTGACCAATCCAGCTCTTAAATGCTCAAAATTGGCCGCTGTCGTAAAGCCGATTTTATCGATACCGACTTGTTGACTAGCGGCGATGATTTGCTGTTTCAGCGTTGTATTTGGCATCACACGTGCCTCCTTAATGACTTGTCTGTTGGAGTTGCTTGTTAAAGTTAATCAATGCGGGGTTGGTGTTCAGTTCGTTGACCACCACGCAAATTTGGTACCGGTGACTAGTGTTTTTAATTTTACGGTACACGATATTCGGATTGCTGGGGTAGCTAAAGCCCTCCGGCACAAAGGTGATGCAGTTGTTCAACGAAACGTTGAGCAACAATTCCTCTAATCGGTCAAAGCGCTTCGTTTTCTCAATCGCATACCCGTCTCGATGGGCGTTAGGAATCATCCCGTTTGGCGCGGGCGTTGCGCCGTCAAAGTTGTAAAAGCCAATTGTTTCGGTAGCTAACTCCTGACCATCCAGTACTTGCTTTTGCGCTAACGGGTGATTACGACTGATGCCGATCATCATCTCACCCTCACGCACCACCGTCTGCTTGATAAAGGCCTCCGATAACAAATGTCCGATACCGTAATCGACCGCGATCACCACATCAACGGTCTGATTCAACAGCCCTTCGCGACTCTGTTGGTAGGTCTGCTGTACCGGAAAAAGGTTGGTCTGTGGGAACTGCTTTTGAAACGGACTCAGCAGTTCATCTGCTACAATCGACTCAAAACTAGTGGTAAAGCCGATGCGTAGGGTCGCCGATGTCGATTGACTCAGTTGCTTAGTTTGGTCGATAGCAATCGACAAATCACTGAGTAACGACTTGGCTTTATGGTAGAACAGTGTCCCCGCCGGCGTGAGTTTAATCTTGTTATGCTCAATGTTGAATAACTGAACATCCAGTTCCTTTTCCAGGGTGTGAATCTGCTTGCTAATGGCCGTTTGCGAAATGTAGTTTTTACTAGCAGCGGCTGAAAAGCTTTCTAATTCAGCACTATCAACGAAGTATTTTAATTTATCCGTGTTCATCAACCCACCCCCAACTAAAAGTTAGACCCTCAACCAAAGCGATAGTGTCCGCCGTTAATTAACGATGCTATGCTTAATTTGAAATTAGTTGAGCAAACTTTCTAGATTATTATTAATCCTATTTTACTACAAACACTTGTCAGAAAAGGAGATTGTCATGAGCAATACTTTTAAACCAGGTACCTACACCGTTAACGCCAAGGGGCACAACGGCACCTTCCCCATGAGCGTTACTTTCTCTGAAGACCGAATCGAAAACATTGATATTCAAGCTAAGAGCGAAACGAAGGGGATCAGTGATGTCGTTTACGAACGACTACCACACCAAGTGATTGCCGGCCAAACCTTGAACGTTGACGCCGTGACCGGAGCTTCCGATACCAGTCACGGAATCATCGACGGGGTCGCCCAAGCCGCCGCCTTAGCCGGTGCTGACCCAGCCGAATTAAAGGCCCGTGATAAATACGTGGCGCCTGCGAACACCGAAGACAAGACCTTCAGCACCGACCTCGTTGTCGTCGGTGGGGGTGGCGCCGGTCTCTCAGCAGCCGCAACCGCCTTAGATCAAGGTCAACAAGTCGTCCTCGTTGAAAAAGCCCCCGCACTTGGTGGTAACACTGTCCGAGCAGGTGGTCCCATGAACGCCGCTGACCCCGACTGGCAAAAGCAATTCGCAGCCCTTCCCGGCGAGGACCAAACGTTGACCGACATCCTCAACATACCAATTGATGATATTGACGCTGAATTCCAACCTGACTTTAAAGTGCTCCAATCTCAAATCAAAGCTTACTTAGCAGAAGTCGCTAACGGCACCCCAGCCTACCTGTTTGATTCCGTTGAGCTGCACCGAATCATGACCTACTTAGGCGGGACCCGGACCGACCGTAACGGCTACCGAATTCACGGTAAATACGATTTGGTCAAAACGTTGACCGATAACGTGCTGGCTTCTCAAAGATGGTTAGCCAAAATTGGCGTGGCCTTTGATAACACCCAAGTCACGATGCCCGTTGGTGCGCTCTGGCGCCGGGGTCACAAACCAGTTGAAGAAGCTGGTTTCGCCTACATCTCCGTCTTGGGTGATTACGTGAAGGCTCACGGCGGCAAAATTTTCACCGACAGTCCCGTCACTGCCCTGCAACATGCTGACGGCCGTGTAACCGGCGTTATTGTCACAAAGGCAAATGGCCAAACAATCACCATTAATGCCAAAGCCGTTATCTTGGCTTCCGGTGGCTTCGGTGCCAACACCAAGATGGTGCAACAGTACAACACCTACTGGTCAAGCGTTGCTGATAATATCGCCACCACCAACACACCAACCGAAACCGGCGACGGGATTCGCTTAGGCCAAAGCGTTGGCGCTGACTTAACCGGCATGGGCTTTATCCAAATGATGCCAGTCGCTGACCCAGAAACCGGCGAACTCTTCTCCGGCATCCAATGCCCGCCAGCTAACTTTGTGATGGTCAACCAACAGGGTAAGCGATTCGTTAACGAGTACGCTGAACGGGACGTCTTAGCCCAAGCGGCATTTGATAACGGTGGGCTGTTCTACTTGATTGCAGATGCTAAAATCAAGGACACGGCTTACAACACCAGTGATGCTCAGCTTGAACAACAGGTTAAAGATGGTCGCTTGTTTAAGGCTGACACCTTAGCCGAACTGGCTGACCAAATTCACGTTGATGCGGCCACGCTAGAAACCACCATCGCTAACTACAACCGTTACGTTGACGCCGGTGAAGATCCTGAATTCGGCAAGAACGTCTTTGACTTGAAGGTTGAAGTTGGACCGTTCTACGCCACGCCACGGATGCCATCCATTCACCATACCATGGGTGGGTTGACGATTGATGCCAAGGCTCACGTACTGGATGAAACTGGCACTGCGATCAGTGGCCTTTACGCTGCTGGCGAAGTTGCCGGTGGCCTGCATGCCGGTAACCGATTAGGTGGTAACTCCCTTGCGGACATCTTTACCTTTGGCCCAATTGCGGCGAAAACTGCCGTGGCTGAATTACCAGCCGACGTTGTGACGGGTGCCTCGCAACATTAATGAATCGTTATTAACAATAATCTGTCTACACTAAAAACGGAACACCTAACTGACTTAACATCAGTAGGTGTCCCGTTTTTAGTCTTATTCCGCCGTCAAATAATCTAACAGTTGAAACATCACCTGCCGATTTTCTGCCGGCACTGGTGCAGCTAAAATATCAACGGGCGTCTGGTGCAACGCGGAATCCGCCGCATACTGGCCGTCATTGACCACAATTTCTCGCACGTCATCCGCTTCAGGTTCAAAGTGGAACTGCAGCCCGATTGCTTCATGGCCGAACACAAAGCCCTGATTACGGACTAAATCGCTACTAAATAATAGTTCTGCACCATCCGGAATGCCAAACATCTCTTGGTGCCAGTGTAGCGCCGTTAACTGCTCTGGGAGCTGTGGAATCACGTGACTTTGCAGGTAAACTGGTGCCCAGCCCACTTCCTTTGCGGGCGCTGCAGTCACTGGTGCGCCTAAAACTTTCGCAATTTGCTGAGCGCCATAACAAGCCCCAAACATCGGGACGTTACGATCTAGCAACTGCCGAATCAACTGCCGTTCCTGTTTGATCCACGGTAAGTCATCGTTAGGGCTCATCGGCCCACCCAAGATGATCAGTAAGTCAGTTTCAGCCGCACTAGGGAGTACTCCGTTAAACTGGTATGGATGGTACACATACATCTGATGACCATGCGCTTGTGACCAAGCTTTGATGGCCCCCGGTCCTTCATTTGGCGTATGTTGTAGCACGTTGATTCTCATCGTCTTGCCCCGCTTTCGTTTCAATTATGATGCCTTATTTTAGGCCTGACGATCCCTAAAAGTCAAAGTTAGGCGTCGAATGAGTTGAGCTCAAAACCGGTCTTCGAGTATGATGGAAGTAACCTATCTAAAGGACTGATTTTAGTGAAAATTCTACTGATTAACGGTTATACACCCCATCCAGACGCCCGTGGTAAATTAACGCAGGCGCTGGTTGATCTCAGTGCCACAACGCTGAGTCCGCAGCACCAAGTTAAACAATCGAACGTGCTCGATTACGATTTAATCGAGGAATACCATAAGTTTCAGTGGGCGGACATGGTTTTACTGTACTTTCCACTCTACTGGTATGCCGTGCCGTGGGGGCTCAAACGCTACCTCGATGACGTTTTCGAAAAACACCGGTTCTACGATGCTGATGCACAGGGCCGTCCGGTACCACTGATGACCGGTAAATCCTTCGGCTACGTGACCACGTTGGCGGCGGTTGAAGATACTTACCGTCCCGGGAATCCGCTGACGCAAGGACTGACAGTTGACGATTTACTCCAGCCATTAACAGTCACTTTCCGTTATGTCGGCATTGAACAACAGCCACGGTTTCAAAACTGCGTATTTTATGATGTGTATGATCCGAAACAAGTCGTGGCAGCTAAAGAAACGTTGACGATGCAGTTATCATCGCTATAACCCTTACGTTTGTGTCCAGCGATAGAGTGCGATGTTTGTGAAATTTAGCTTCGTTGGTGTGTTAATCATGGGTGATATTGTGGGCACAACCGGTCGGTCAGAAAATTTGGGCTGGAACGCCGTGGGCACGATTCTGAGCCGGAAAACACGTCTCAGAATTCGGCCTTTCACTAAGCTGGAAGTTCACCAGCTAAGTGAAATTTCACGGCTGAGCCCAATTTTCTGACCGACCTCTTGTTTGCGAGCTTTCGGCATCGATTACCGCACTCCCGAAAATTTATCATGAAGGGCTAAACCGTCGTACGATGACAATCGAGAACATCTCAGTAAACATTAAACGATAACGTTACAGCATTACGTCACAGTCCGTTCAAGTGCATTAAGTCAACGTTCAGAATAGATCGACATCTTGTCCGTCACGATGACGAAACATCGACTGTTGATCAACTTTAGCGTTTGTCGACTCAACGTCAGTCATTGTAATACTGTCGTAAGTCGTTCAGTTAAGCACTTGAGATGCTCTACAACAGTGGCGAATTGCGCCGATGTAAGATTTCGGTAAGCAGCTAGGTGGATGCTGTGTCGCGATAATTGGTGGTTGTTGATGATCTTCCAACAACCGCCAATTATCGGGGACGAATTCAAGACTCGCACGGGTTTTGGCGAGGCTTGAATTCGAGGACTGAGACCGCCCTTCGGCTCAGGCCGGCCCCACAGCAGGAACCTAGCTGCTTACCGGAATCGACAGTTCAAGCAAATCATCGCATTTCACAAACTGACAACAACGATGCTTACGCTGAACACAAACGTAAACAAAAAGGACGTCAACCAGTCGCACAACTGATTGACGCCCTTTTACTTTCAGTAAGATAAACCGCGTTCATCTTACCCTGCCCATTTAAGGCGACCGTTGATCTGTTTTAAAAACATTCATTGATCGGCTTGAGACCTACTTCGGCTCCTCCAGGTCAGCTAGTGAACCACAAAAACCGCCACGGATGGTGACCGGTCGTTTCAAGCCAACTGACGTTTAGCTAAAGCCAATTTCCCCAAACTGACTCGTGTTGCTAACTTAGTTGCATCAATCGTGACTTTCCCCATCACAATTGCGCACCGCTCTTCAACATTAATGATTCCTCCAAGGCCTACCATGTATGCGTTGAGCACAATTGAATCGCTCATAATCGTTACATGTTAGAACAATTGTCATAATTATGCTCCGCCCTATATAGTATCATAATCATTTAGAAAAATCAGGCGAAAGTCGAATTTTTTATAATAGTTGCAGTTGAAGGCGTTATTATCTCACTTGTCACACTCCGAAAACGCTATCATTTCGGGGATTGCATCGATTCTCTTTGCGAATTAGAGTTCAGTGAGCACCCTCACAGCAGTCACAATCTACGGACTAATGTGATGCAACTGATCACAAGCCATAAAAAAAGAACCCCAACCCTGCTTCCCTAGCAGCATTGAGATTCTACTTATCCCTTGGGGCAAACGGTTGTCCCTTAACCTTCGACAGCTTCTTGGCGCTTCACGTGATACATCTGTTCTGCCATCTGACGAGCTTCGCAAGCCTCGTTACGGGTGTCAAAACTCTTCAGTAACACGTAGCGGCCATTTACCATCAACCGTGCAAGCCACTTATTGGTTGCCTTATCATAAGACACCCCAATCATGCCGGACTTGTTGCGGTGTGACATCCGAATGGACGCTAGTGAAATACCGTCAACGGTCTTCAGCGAACTTGCATCACCGATTTGCGCGATGAATTGATCATTTTGCCGTGAGCTCCGGCGACTGGTTTCCCGTCGTAAGCACCCACAACTCCGAGTTGCACCTGAACGCAATCGGGCACCATCGACGTTAACGATGTTGCCACAATCACACTGGCACCGCCACATGAGATCGCCGTTTCGCTCATCTCGACCACTCACGGACAGTGCAACTAACCGACCAAAACGCTGGTTTGTAATATCTTTCTTACTAGCCATAACATTCCCCCCAATATTCCTCCAAAAAATTGGTGTATTCTGGCGAGAACAATCAAGCGGGTAATCGTAACACTGACTTAGCAACGACTTAATTGCACAAAGCGATCCCCGTTCGTTGCGGTTTCAGTGATCACTATCCCCCGATCGATCACCCTCTCAACACCAGCAAGCTATGACGTCGACTTCCCCAAAGGAATGTGAAATTACCAGTTCTATACCTAGTCACTGATGTTCCACTGTCCAAATTCGAACAGTCATACTACTAGTGTTGTACCTAATCATAACATAAAACGTCTAAAAAACGGCGAAATTTTGAAGATTTCATGAACATTGTTACATTGCTGTAACTTTTGTTGCAGATAGTCATAATCCCGTCATTTTTCTGACACATTTTTATGCTACCTGATTAACTACGCACCACTAATGGCCTAGTCATTTTATTTATTTCAATTAAGCCTTACGGAACTATACAGTGTGCTGTATAGTTGATTAGCGAGGTGAAAAAAATGAACCAAGATGACATGATTACGCGTCAGTTAATTCAGTTAGCACGCCGAATTAAGCAACGCCGTAATTTACACATTCAAGATTTGAACTTAACGACCAGCCAAGGCGATGCATTGCGGTATTTTTATGAGCACCCGCATCAGACCATTGCCGCGTTTAAGGCCTATCAAGATATTACCCATCAAACTGCGCGGGTGATTGTCCAACATATGGTGCGTTTGGGTGTGCTGACTTTAACCCCTAACCCTAATGATGGTCGGTCAAAACTAGTTGGCGTGACCCCACTTGGCAAGCGTAAATACAATCAGTTAGATCAACACGGGTGGCAAACGAGCGCCGAACTATTTGCCGGCTTTACACCAGAAGAGCAACAACAATTTTTAGCATTAGCGCGCCGTGCCAATGCCAACTTGGAAAGGAAATGACAGCTTGCAACAACGTTTATATACGAAAGATGTCACTTTAGTTTTAGTGGCCAGTTTCTTCTATTTAATGAGTCCAATGCTTATTAATCCGGTGATTGCCGGCTTTTCAACCAATATCGGTGCCAGCAGCATCTTGGCAGGCGTTATCGCCGGGGCAATGAATTTAACTGCTCTGGTGCTGCGACCACTGGCTGGCAATTTAACCGATCACGTTTCAAAATACACCATTACCTTTATTGGTGGCGGCTTTATTTTAGTGGCCAGCTTAGGTTACGCATTCACGACTAACGTGCTGTTGGTCTTGCTCCTTCGAATTATCAACGGTATCGGCTACACCCTGTGTTCCGTCTGCATGGCTACCTGGATGGCAGCCTTACTCCCTGCTGATCGAATCGGTTCTGGGATGGGCATCTACGGACTAGCCAGTGCCTTGGGAATGGCAGTTGGCCCAGCCGTCAGTGTTTATTTATACCAACACTACAGTTACCGAAGCGTCTTTTTGGTGGCAGCTGCGTTTAGTATTTTGCTACTGATCGTCATTCAGTTTGTCGGCAATCATGGTATTCCAAAACCAACCCCGTCAGCAACGACCGCCAGCGCCAAAAGAGTTCGCTTAGTGCAACCCAAAGTGGTGCCCTTGGCCGTTATTTTGCTGCTGATTTCCTTACCCTATTTTGCCACCGAAACTTATATCGTGAGTTACATTGCCCATCGGCATTTTTCGGTGTCAGCCGGCGCTTTCTTTCCAACTTACGCTGTTATTTTATTGATCATGCGAATCGTTCTGCGAGATGCGTTTGATCACGTACCGTTTAAAAAATTCTTTTGGCTATGCTTAGGATTTAATCTACTCGGCATCATTGGCTTAACTGATTTAAGTAACTGGTTAATGCTGATTTTGGGTGCATTCGGCTTCGCTGCCGGATACGGCCTGATGTTTTCCATTTGCCAAGCCAAAGCGTTGACGCTGGTCCCAGAATCCGATCATGGCTTGGCCAACAGCACCTTCTACATTGGCGTTGACCTTGGCATGTCCGGTGGCCCAATCATAGCGGGCCTGATTACCGCTTTCTTACCATGGGCGTGGCTCTACCCTGTCATGGCGTTGTCGTTGCCAATAACGGTTGTCGTCTACTTAGCTAATCGCAAGTTATTAGCTTAATTGAAAAAATGCTTGTCCAGCAACGCTAATGTCGCTGAACAAGCATTTTTTATTCAATAAGTGTGTGATCGCCTAATTAAGCCGTTGTTTTTGCCATCCGAACCGCCACCCCAATCAAACCAAGGGCCAGCAAGCTCAACACCAGACCACCAACCGGCGTCATTGCTAAGCCGAACTGGCTCACAATTTGACCACCGGTAAATGACCCTAGCATAACGCCGACGTTAAACGCTGAAATGTTCAGTGACGACGCCAACTGAACGTCCGCCGGTAACTTGGTTTCAGCAATTTGCATCGTGTAAAGTTGCAGCCCTGGCACGTTCATGAAAGCCAAGAGGCCCATAGCAAGGATGAAGAGCAGACCGAAGTATTTAGCACCCATCCCTACCAGCAAGAACGCCATCACAACCGCCAAAGCCGTAAACATCCAAGCTAGTGCGCGTAACGGCTTCACGTTCGCAAACCGGCCACCGGAGACGTTGCCAATCGCAACCATTACCCCGTAGACGATTAACAGCAGGACGACTGCTGTAGTTGACCAACCGTCATCCGCTAAAATGGTCGTTAAATAAGTGTAAACTGGGAAACTCGCCCCGTAACCGATTGCCGTTACGATCAATCCCAACAGCAATTCCTTTTGCTTTAAAATGCGCCAGAAGCCACCACGTTGACCCATTGCTGGCTTTGGTAACTTAGCTGGCACTAAGATTTGACTGGCAATTAACGCCACGAAGCCGATTGCGGCAATCACTGTAAAGGACATCCGCCAACTCGCGTGTTGGCCAATAAACGTGCCCAGCGGTACCCCGGTCACCGTGGCCACCGTCAACCCCGTAAACATGGTTGCGATTGCTGAAGCCCGCCGGTTAGCTGGGACCACGCTTGCAGCAATCACCGTGGCTACTGACATAAACAGGCCGTGCGCTAACGCTGCAATCACCCGTCCAATTAATAGTAACGTAAAGCTCGGTGCCATTGCCGTGATCAAGTTACCTATGATAAAGGTGACCATCACCGCTAACAGGAGTGTCTTACGTTCAAACCGGCCAGTCAGACTGGTTAAAACCGGTGCCCCCACCGTCACGCCGGCCGCGTAGATTGAGACCGTTAGACCCGCGGTACTCAAACTAATCCCAAAGGTCTTGATAATTAAGGGCATCACCCCAACACTAATAAATTCCGTTGAGCCAATCGCAAAGGCACTCAGTGCGAGCGCAAGGAGCGTCCAGGTTGCCGTTGCACTTTGGCGTTGTTCATTTAACATATTTTGTTACCTCCCATGATTTCAATTCTGCAGATTGTTCAGTTAACGTTGTTTCTAGCACAAGAAACCATTATACTGATACCAGCGAACGAAACAATTACGCACTATAAAGTGCGATACGCACCTTTTAGTGCCTATGGAGGTCATCATGAGTAAAACCTACAACATTGGCGTTGAAGCCACGATGGAAATTATCGGTGGTAAGTGGAAAGCCATCATTCTCTGTCATCTACGTCACGCAACCATGCGAACCAGTGAATTGAGACGGGCCATTCCCCAAATCACCCAGAAGATGCTGACACAGCAACTTCGTGAATTAGAAGCTGACGGCATCGTCAGTCGCCACGTGTACGAACAAGTGCCCCCCAAGGTTGAATATGCCTTGACCGAGCGCGGTGAAAGTCTCAACAAAATTCTGAACCAACTCTGCAAGTGGGGTGAATGCAACATTGACGCTCGCCGCGCGGAAGGTGAAGAGATCACGTTAATTCACCGAGACGACGTGACCCTTGAGCCAGGAACTCAGGCCAGTTAACGTCATCATAAAAAGGACCATTCGTTACTCAAACTAATTAGCGTTGAGTAATGAATGGTCCCTTTTTCTTCAACATTAACGTTAGGCCTCATGTTGGCGCGCATAATCGGCAACATCTAAATAGACCCCGCTATCACCCAACGCCGCTGTTATCTGCATCAACCGCGGCAACATCAATTGCGCGCGTTGCACCAACGCTGCATCTTGGAATAGTGCCGTTGGCGTTCCGGTGAAAACCGCTTCACCCGCTCGCAAGACGGTCACTGAGTCGAAGCCAGCCGCAACTAGATCCATATCGTGGGTAATCACGATCACCTGCCAACCAGCTTCGGCTAACCGATGAAAAATCGCCATGACCCGTTGGCGACTTTGCCAATCCAGCGCCACCATCGGTTCGTCAAACAGATAAATCGCCGGGTCAATCGCTAAAACGGTGGCAATAACGAGTAATTTACGTTCTGACAAGGACAAATCATACGGGTTTTGTTCCCGCCGATCCTGTAACCCCACTTCCAGCAAGACTCGGTCAACGGTCGCTGTGATGGTCTCAGCGTCAGTTCCTAATTGTTTAAGCCCCCACGCCACTTCGCTTTCCACCGTGCTGTTAAATAACTGATCATCCGGATCCTGAAACGTGATGCCGATTTGGCGTAATCGCTGCGCTGGTGTCAGCTCAGTTAGTGAGTGCCCCGCTAGTTGAATTTGCCCCGTTTGAGGCGTTAAGAGGCCCGTTAATAATTTGATCAAGGTCGTCTTGCCTGCCCCATTTTGACCAACGATCGCCGTTAGTCCCGCATCCAGTGTGAGCTGATCGATGGTGAGGCCAAACGCTGTATTCGGATACTTAAACTTGAGTTGCTGCAACGTGATCATAGCGTGCCTCCTTCAATTCAGTCAGGGTCACCGGCCAAGATTGATCAGCCAACCGCCAGTTCATGGTCTGGGCTAACTGGGTGGTTACGGGAACTGGTAGGTGCCACTCAGGAACGAGTTGATTTATGACTTGTCGTGGCGTTCCACTGATCACTAGCTCGCCATCAGCAAGCCCCCACAATTGATCCGCAATTTCACAGAGATCGTCAATTTCATCGGAGACAATGAGAACCGTGGTGTCCGTCAATTGACGTAACCACTTAAAAAACACCGCCCGTCCTTGCGGATCCATCTGGCTGGTTGGGTCATCCATGACTAATACTTGTGGGTGGGTGATCAGGGCACAGCCAATTGCCAGTCGCTGCAGTTGACCGCCAGAAAGTTCGGTTGGGGCCTGTGAAAGTTGTGACGTTAACCCCAGTTGTTGCGCGATTTCGTGAACCCGGGTGACAATCATTGCTTCTGATTGCCCCTGATTGACTAAATCAAATGCCAGTTCATCCGCAACCGTCTCAGATAGCCCGCTCAGTTGACCCGCTGGATCTTGAAAGACAACGCCTAGGTGTTGCCGGTATGCGGCCCAGTCCGTTACCGGCTGATAGCTACCAAGTTGAACAGTTCCCGTAAGTTTACCATGCACGATATTGGGAATAATCCCCGCCAAAACTCGGCACAAGGTCGTTTTACCAGACCGACTGGCACCGATAACGCCAATTAGTTGTCCCACTTGAGCTGTTGCACTGGGAATCGTCAACTGTGGCGCCGATGTTCCCGGATACTGCACGACTACGTTCGTTAATGCCAGTTGTTGAGAATTAACCATCCGATTTTCCACCCCACAATTCCGATCATGACAAGACTTAAACCAATATGGCTCACGGCCGGATGCCAGTAATGACGCACCGCTGTTGCCCGTTGCCGGTGAGGTTGATCAAACCCACGAAGTTGTAAAACGATTGCCCGTTCCATCGATTGCGTCAACGTTTTAATGATCAATGGCACCAGTACGGGGACGATTGCACGTACCCGTTGGATCACTGTTTTTTGCGGGTTGATGCCTCGGACCCGCTGCGCCGTTTGAATCTGGCGCATATTACCCATGATTTGTGGCAAGACGTAGCACACCGACATGACCACGTAAACGATTCGGTGTGGGACCCCTACCTGTTCTAGGTAGTGCGTGTTCTCGGAAATCGTCGTTGTAAAGATAAAGAAGCTGGTGATCAGAATCACGACGAGCACCCGACACCCTAACGTTGTGGCGTACAGCACCCCTTCGCGGTAAATTGAAAGTCCACCGAGATTAAATAAAACTGTTTGATTACGACTATAAAATAACCCCTGAATCACAAACATCGTGACGATCAAAAAACTACTGAACCCAATCAACGATAATGCTTGTCGGCCAACTCGAGCGGTCAATAGTAGGATCAAAGCGACTACCAACAGTCCAGCCAATTCCGGCAACGCTGCTGTTAAAAAGCTCGCCAACGTGAAAACCGCTACCAATAAAAGCTTGGTAACGGGATCGATCACGTGGTACCACCGCTGTTGGGCCGTGGATTTCGCAAAATTCAGACTTAAATTATCCATTTATCCTCAGTCCTTAAAAAATTGCACCAATCGCTGCGGTAATTGCCGGTAAATCAAGAAGGCTAAGTAAGCCACCGCAACTTTATCGAGAATATCTAACACGAACTCATCCGTGAATGACGCCAACCAAACGGGCAAGTGGTTCGCCACCATACTGGCAAATAACGCATCGCCCCAGGCCACACCGGTTTGGCCACCCCAAAAGATGATGTTGAGCGGCGTTGAAATCACCGCTGAAACTAACGCAATAATAAGTGCTGAAACAAAAACCTTCTTCGCGGTGCTAAACCAACCCCGATGGAATAAAACACCGACTGCAATCCCAATTGCTAAACTGGTAATCGCATAAACCGTTGAAATTGGTGATAGCGTGAGACCGTAAATAATATTGTTGATAAAGCCACTAATCGCGCCCGCAATTGGACCGGCCAACATACTAGCTAGGAAGGTCCCCAACGATCCTAACCAGAGTGGTAATTTCAGTCCTTCGGCTAATGCCTTGGCCACATAATTGATACCAACCGCTGCTGGAATCAACACCATCACCGCCGTCGATAATTTGAATTTCCATAAACTCGTCTTGGTACTCTCTTGCATGATTCAATTCCCCATTCCCGCTTAAGTTGACTTGCAAGCACTACTTCGGATCACTGGCGCCGAGTCATCCACTGTCATTAGTAACCTGTCGAGTCATTAAAGTGTATTTTACTTTTATTATTTCAAAAGTCAAGACATGTCACTTAATATTTTAGATTCTAGTTATAAAAAAGGATTGTGTTATGTCTTTACACCCTTTGATAATTCATCAATCCCACGTGATACCCAATTCAAGGTCGCAACCCACACCATCCATGATATGATTAACCTATTAACGACATTCAAAACTGACCTTAAGATCAGAATTTAATTAAGTGAGGCACCACTTTGACTACATTTCGCTTTTTAGGCACCCTTTTTCGGGACTACCGCCGAGACTGGGTGGCGTATACCAGCCTGATTTTAGGCACGAATCTCACAATTGCTTGGATTGTAATCCCATTATTGACTTGGTTCACGGCTCAGGCCCTGGCACTGGGACACATCGACTACATTTCCTACACCAATGTGACGACCCTGTTCGCCCACCCGTTCGTGCTCATCGCGTTACTGCTTCTACTGTTGCTGACCCTTGCCCTCATTTACTGGCAATTTTCCATCTTGATGCGCGGTATTTACCAAATTCAGTCCCAACACCGGCTACAGGTGCTTGAACTGATCCAGCAAACGTTCTCCCAGCGACCAGAATTATCACTGTTCTCCTTCTGCTTCTTTCTGGGGTACTTTGTCCTGATTCTGCCATTCGCAGGACTGGGACTCAAAACGCCGTTGTTAGCTAAAGTCCAAATTCCTGACTTTATCGTCAGCTATCTGCAAGCCAATACCTGGATGGCACTGGGGCTCACCCTCTTCTACCTCGTGACCCTTTACCTCGGACTACGCCTGTTGTTCGTACTACCAAAGTTAGTGATTCAACGCCAACCCCTTCGTCAAGCCGTTGCCGCGAGTTGGCAACAAACCCGGTGGCACACACGGCACCACTTCTTCCAAATTTTGGCTTTGTCGATTGGCGTTTCCGTCACCGCTGGGGCAGGTTACCTCATCGTGATCATTGCCCAAACGGTTATTGATGCGATTAATCAGCCACTGGCGCTCACTGCAGCAATCGTTAACCTAATTTTGATTCAACTCATTTCGCAGTTCATCGTTTTGATGTCGATCTACGGTTTGATGCGAATCCTCTTGTTAGACGTTGTCATTCCAGATCGGGCTGTGTTTAGTCTGATGCACCACCGGCGTTTTCCGAAGTTTCTGACGGTCGGCGCCCTCCTCGTGATTGCGTTAAGCGTTGTGGGCTTCAACGTCATCTACCTGAACGGCCTCACCGTCACCAAGCCCCTGACGATTTCCCACCGGGGTGTTGATAGTGGCAATGGCGTGCAAAATACCATTCCGGCCCTCCGAAAAACGAGTCGTGAACATCCCGACCTCGTTGAAATGGACCTGCACGAAACAAAGGATCACCAGTTTGTGGTGATGCACGATGAAAATTTAAAGGCCCTAACCGGCGTTAATAAGGCGCCATACCAATTAACGCTGAAACAGCTAAC
This sequence comes from Secundilactobacillus muriivasis, assembly GCF_054785195.1. Lineage (NCBI taxonomy): Bacteria > Bacillati > Bacillota > Bacilli > Lactobacillales > Lactobacillaceae > Secundilactobacillus > Secundilactobacillus muriivasis. Next base: position 49,044 of record NZ_BAABMI010000011.1, read on the forward strand.
CCGGCTGACGGCGCATGAAAATGGCTACCGGGCTAAGGTAGCGTCCTTCGATGCGTATTTAGCCGCCGCCAACCAGCTCCATCAGCGACTCCTAGTTGAAATTAAAACGACGAAGCACGACTCGTCCGACATGTTATCCCGCTTCATTACCCACTATGGCACGACGTTGCGTCAACACCACGATCAGGTCCATTCATTGGACTATAACGTTGTGACCGGGTTGAAAAAACAGGACCCGAAACAGTTTGTCAGCTTCATCTTACCGTATAACTTCTCGTTTCCGAAAACGGACGCCAACGCCTATACCATGGAAGCCACGACGTTAACGGACAGCTTCGTGGATGAGGCGCAAAGTCAGCATCAAAAGGTCTACGCTTGGACGGTCAACGACGATACAACGACTCAAAAAATGCTGTTCGAGGGCGTCGACGGCATCGTCACCGACCACCTGAAGCAATTGCAGGGCACCATCGCGGATAATGTGAGTCATCCGAACTATGCGACACGGTTGATGGATTATATTATTGATGCACCGACGACTAATTTGCCGTTGGATTAGAGTGCAAAAACAAGCGGTTAGGGCGTGGCGTATAAGGGCGTCTCAAGTGAAGCTACCGGTGTTTGGTAGGTTTACTTGAGACGCCCTTATACATAACGCCCTGCTTGTTTTTGCACGTTTCGGCGCGGTAGCCTAAATGCGCCCGAATAACCAATCCTACGCTTTAAACTAACCCCAAGAAATACCAGTCACCTAGCGCCGAAAATTGTCGCAGGACAGGCTAAATAACAGTGACAATGCACCGCTTATCAATCTAAAAAACAGCCTTCAACTCTCAATCTCGAGAATTTGAAGGCTGCTTTTTGACTGCTGTGTGAATTGCGGTAGCGTTTTGGTGGTTAGTTGTTACCGAGCGCTATTGGTGCTGTGCATTTCGACTACCAACCGGTTCTGGCGACGTGCTTTCCTACGACATTGTTTTCGGCGCCAATTGAACTGTTCGTTCCGCTTTTTGGCTTTATCCTAAGTTTGGTTATTTTAGTGGTTTTAGGCCACCGCGCCGAAACGCGTTCCACAAGGCAGAGAGCTATGTATAAGGCGACTAAGGCGAAAGCCCAAGCCCGGGGCTTTCACCTTAGTCACCTTATACGCCGCTCTCTAACCGCCTTGTTCCACGCTCTATTGGGCCAACACCCCATGCACCACCATCACTTCGCCATCTTCATCCGGCGCTTCAAGCCAGTGAAACTCACCGGGTGCCATGACAACTGCTTTTCCTGGTACGATCGTGGTCACGTCGTCATCCGTATGGAATTCAACGGCGCCCTTGATGCCGACCACCGTTACCGTCATTAATGACCGGTGGCGCTTAATGTCCGTTCCCTTGGGAATCACCAACCGCACAATACTCAAATGGCGTTCTGATAATAACCGATCTGGTCCCTGTTTCACTTCTGGATTTGCTGAAAGTACTCTCATCTCAAAATCCTCCTGTTGTATGTAGATCATCACTTGTTATTCTAAAACTATATCATCAGTGATTAATTTTGATTATAGTCGCTTGCGGGCTAATTTCAACCGGCTTTTTTCGGTCCGCACCCGTTTGCAGTATAATAAAGGTAACTGCGCACCAACAAGTATGCGCATCCTGCAACTCATTTCAACGTGAAAGTAGGCGCTTTTTATGCAAACGCAACACCTTGGCACTAGTAACCTCAACATTTCTCGTATCGGCCTGGGAACCATGGCATTCGGTCGCTGGATCTCCGAAGCTGATAGCTTCAACATTTTAGATTACGCGCTTGACAACGGCATCAACCTCGTTGATACCGCCGACTACTACGGTCCCGGTCAGGATCAGCCCACCGCCTTTGGTGACGGCACTTCCGAAACCATCATCGGTCACTGGCTCCAACAACACCCCGGTCGCCGAAACGACATGATCTTAGCCACGAAGGTTGGCCAAAATACCGACCCTGAACGGCATCACCCTAGCCTTTCAAAAGCGCACATCCGCACCCAAGTCGATGGCTCACTCACTCGCCTGCACACCAATTACCTGGACCTCTACCAAGCCCACCGTTTTGACGATCAGGTGCCACTGGAAGAAACACTGACCACCCTCAGTGAACTAGTCGATGTCGGCAAGATTCGCTACTACGGCGTGTCCAACTACACGGCTGAACAGCTCCGGGCCGCTCTAGATATTATCAAGGCGCGCCACCTGCACCCGATGACATCGGTCCAAAACCGTTATAACCTGCTAACGACTCAGACCGATCAACCCGGGTTAGACTTCGCCAACACCCATAACATCGGCTTTCTCGCTTACAGTCCACTGGCGCGGGGCGTATTGACTGGCAAATACCTGACAGGTAACGTCCCCGCAGATAGTCGCCGCGCCCACGGTGAACGGTTGATTGACGATTACTTCAATGACCAAACAGCCGAAACTGTTCAACGGTTCAAAGCGTTGGCGGACGAAGCGGGTATCCCGATGACCCAGCTAGCATTCGCTTGGCTATTGAAACAGCCAGGTATCACCACCGCCCTCTTTGGTGCCAGCAAGGTCCGCTATTTCGATGACATCTTGGCAGCTGAAGCGTTGCAACTCTCACCCGATTTAGTAACCGAACTCGCACAACTTTAACCGACTTTAAAAAACGCTAACCAAGTCGCTCCGATTCATTCAGAGAACTCAGTTAGCGTTTTTTGATTTAGGCACCATGCCCCAATCCTTTAAGCCCGGTCTCACTGAAAATATCACGCTGGTTGGCAATCTCACGCAATTCATCCAGCAGGCCATCATACTCTGGCGCATTTAAATAGTTTTCGATGCTAATAATTCGGGGCTTTTCCGCTAATTGATCACACAATAACTGCCGTAAATCATGCCGAACGATAAAAATCGTCTCAGCCGACGTGGTCAACTCGTTGATGGGTTTACTCGTCACACTGATCGTAATGTCAGGTAATTGACGTAGCTTACGCCGTAAAACGGCCGCTCCCATTGCTGGTGAGCCCATGCCATCCGTTCCGGTAACGACAATGTTACGAATCGCGTTATCGACTGAAACATCGAGGTCGGTTGTTTTAATCAAGTGATGCGCGTTTTCGCGCGCCAACACTAGTATCGCAACCGCGAAGGACACCATGGTTGCAGCTGCGATCCCAATAAGTACCCCAAGAAAATCACCGCCATCATGCGGCGTTAACAGCAAGATCGAAATCAACGATCCGGGTGACGGTGTTGCCTTTAAACCAACGTCTAATAAGTCAAAGACAAACGTCCCCGTAACGCCACCACCGATAACGGCTAAAAACAAAGCCGGCCGCATCAAGACGAACGGAAAGTAAATTTCGTGAATCCCACCAAGCGCTTCAATGATGATGGCACCAAACGCCGATTTTTTCTGGGTCCCGCGCCCCAAAACCGCATAGGCCAGCAGGATGCCCAGCCCGGGTCCCGGATTCGTTTCTACTAGAAATAAAACGGATTTGCCTAAATGAACTGCATCCTGCGTTCCCAATGGCGTTAACAGGCCGTGATTAATGGCGTTGTTCATAAATAGGACTTTCGCTGGTTCCACAACCACGTTAGCCAAAGGCAACAGATTCTGATCGACCAGATAGACTGCCCCGTGTAACAACGCCCGTTCAACAACTTCTAGTAACGGTCCGATGCCTAAGTACCCGATGATTGCTAACACAATGCCTAAGATGCCCGCAGACAGGTTATTGATCAGCATCTCAAACCCTTGCGGCACGTGTGCTCGTAATCGGTCATCAACCACGTTCACACACCAGCCGGCCAGCGGTCCAATGATCATCGCCGCAATCAGGCCGACCATGTTGGTGCCCGCCAAAATGCCAAATGTCGCAATCGTCGCAACAACGCCACCCCGGTGCCCCGCAACGTTGGAACCCCCGGTAAACGCCAGCAAAATTGGCAACAAATAGTTCCCAATTGGGGCCACGATTTGGTTAATCTGCGCGTTAGGATACCACCCGCTTGGTAAAAAAATAGCCGCTAATAGCCCCCAGGCAATAAACGCCGCAATGTTTGGCAACACCATTGCAGAGAGTAAATTACCAAAGGTTAACAGTCGCTGTTGAATGTGTTTGGCAGTCGTCATTGTCATGAGTCCTTTCTAGGGCGCTAGCACGCTAATCATCCGTTGCCAGTTTAATTAAACTTGGCCGGCCGAAGTAGTAGCCTTGTAGAATATCCGCGTGGTAGTTTTGCGCGATTTTTAAATCGGCCTTCGTTTCAAACCCTTCAATTGCGAAAAATAACTCGTTGATTTTCGCCTGTTCTCGCCAGAATTGAAGTAATGGTGATACCAGACTAGTGAAATCCTTTTGGTCGTGAAAATTTTGAAGTGCAAACTTATATTCCGTGACGTAAGGGGCTAATTCACCCACAACTTCCAGTTCGTTGTCGCCCGTTCCCACGTCATCAATGCACACCCACAGGTTAGCCGATGCGTACCCGGAAGCGGCATCAATCAGCTGTTTTGCCGAGACGTCCCCCGGTCGTTCGGTCAACTCAACGCAGAGCTGGACTTGCGGACAGGCGCGTTGCGCTCGAGCCATCTCTTTCACGTAGTCCTCACGAATGAACTCCGGTCGGTCTAGGTTCAATGATAGGAGTTGTGCCCGGTTTCCGAGTGTCTTCACCGTTTCAATCAACAGATCGGTAATCTCAGTAGCACTGTACGCCCCAAAGTCTTTGGGAAACTGCCACTGATCAGCTACGGCTTCACGCAAAAACAACTCGTACCCTAACAGTTCTCGGTCAGCATACTTTGGTTGTCCCCAAAATCTCAGCACTGCAGTTCCCCCAATCTCAGTCTGATTTATCTAGACCAATAAACGTTTTAATCACTAGTATTTCATCCATTATACAACGCTCGAAAATAAACGAAAACGCTATTTCGAAAGTTCGGTTTGCTTTTGGCAACTTTCTTGCCAATTAACGCCTACCTCAACTCAGCCATCCCATTAATTAACATCGTGACGCCCCATTGCCCATCGAAGTCCCTCAATTAACCAAAAGAACAGCACGAGTGCCACCCAAATCACGAGTACGACCACGATAACAACGAGCAGTGCCTTACCGCGATCAGGTGCTTGCCAAACCAACCGAACTAGCCCCCGCAAACTACCGCTTTCTCGGTGAAGCAACCACGAAATCGGCTCAAAAACCAAGTCCATGATAAAGATAATCAGTAACCATTGATTTGCGTGTCGAATCGCTTGCTTAAACATTTAATTTCTCCGCCAAAGAATGGTTAGTTGCTTATACTGCTATTATTATAACGTATTTGAATTGCGGATAAAAATAACGCAAAATACTTTCTAAAACCTGACAAACTGTTGTCAACTTTCAGCAGTATAATAACCTTATCAAGTTAACTTAAGGAGACTCGAACATGACTGCAGAAGAAATTTACACTGAACGCTTAACCAACACCGATACGATTGCCTTAGCCACGCTTAACCTCGAAGGCAATGCGCCTCGGGTTCGGACCGTCAACATGGTGTATTTGCCAGAAACGCCGAACACCATTTACTTTACGTCTAACGGTCAATCTGCCAAGACTAAGGAATTCCTCGTCCACGATACGGTATCTTTCATTACTGATGACATCGATCACCTTGCCGTTCGAGTCAACGAAGGCCACGTTACCCGTGCCGACAATAGCGATGAGGTCTTTGCGGCTTTGGACGCTAAGTACGAACACATTCGGAACTTCACCCCTGAATTCCGGTCAAAACTGGTGATTTTCAAGATCACCTTTGACGAAGCAGTTGTCATTACTCGCAAGGGTGAAACGACGCTGACTTTCTAATTGAAACAACCCCCAACACACAAAAAAACTCGACACCCTTCCCCGGTGCCGAGTTTTTTCGTTTCAAAATTTGACTCAATCGAGACATTTACAAAACATTTACCCCATCGACACACAACCTTTACACCCGTCAGGTAAACTAAACTCGACCAATACTCAGCAAAGTAGGCGATTTTACCGTGTTAGACATTATTAAAGCCGTCATTCTCGGCATCATTGAAGGTATCACCGAATTTCTACCCATTAGTTCAACTGGCCACCTTTATTTGGCTGATGATTTCATTCACCTCAGTCAGCCCACTGCGTTCATCAACATGTTTATGGTGGTGATTCAGCTTGGCGCCATTTTGGCCGTGGTGGTGTTGTACTTCAATAAGCTCAATCCTTGGGCGCCTAGTAAAGATCGACTTGAACGGCATCAGACCTGGACGCTTTGGGCCAAGGTGATTTTGGCCGTTCTGCCATCCGTCATCATCGGTCTCCCGCTCAACGACTGGATGGACGCCCACCTCACCACTTGGCAAGTGATTGCCAGCACCTTGATTGGCTACGGGATCCTATTCATCATTATCGAGAACTTCAACCGGAACCGGATTGCCCGCTTCACCGACCTGAACAGTCTGCCAATCAAGCTGGCACTTGCGATTGGCCTGTTTCAGATTCTCTCCCTTGTCCCCGGAACCTCCCGCTCTGGCGCCACCATCTTAGGCGCAATTCTCATTGGCGCTTCCCGCTACGTGGCCACCGAATTCTCCTTCTTCCTCGCGATTCCCACCATGTTTGGGGCGTCGTTGTTGAAGTTAGTCAAATACTTCGTGCACGGCAACAGCTTCACCTACAGCCAAATCGTCATCTTGATCACCGGGACGCTGGTCTCGTTCATCGTGGCCTACATCGCCATCCGCTTCCTGCTAAACTACATCAAGCAAAACGACTTCAAGCTATTCGGCTGGTATCGAATCGTATTGGGGCTAGTGGTTGTCGGCTATTTCAGCCTGTTTGCGCACTAAGCAACTGTCGTGAGTTAATTCACGTTGTGCAAATAATCGCTTTTTAAATAGCATTTTATATACTATTAGAATATTTTCCGGTTAATTCACGCGTTCTAGCGCTATAATGGGGACACTAAATTCAAAGGAGCCCCTTGCCCATGACAGTTACTGATACCTTCAACGACGTATTAACCAACGCCGAAACCATTGCTTTAGCCACCGAATCAACCGCTGGTCACAACCCCGACGTTCGAATCGTCAACTTACTCCGGTTACCGCAAGATACTAATACCATTTACTTCATGTCAGTTGGCCCAACGGATAAGGTTGCGGAATTGACCCACAACAACCACGTGGCCTTTGTGACAACCCCGATTGGTCCCAAAGCCGTCCGCGTCACTGATGCGACAACGACTAAGGTCGCTGATAAGACTGAATTCTTCAACGCGCTTGGCGCTAAGTTTCCAGCCTTCAGTCACTTTGACGATGCCACTAAGGCAAGCATCACCGTTTACGCTGCGACTTTCTCATCCGCAATCGTGATTACAGGTGACGGCTCACCAGTCACGCTGAATTTCTAAATCTTAACCCATTCAAAATAGGTCTCACTAGGCACACCAACCCTGATGTGCTTAGTGAGGCCTATTTAGATTTTCTTAACCAATTCATGACGCACCCGGTACAGCAACGGCCACGGACCACGTTCGTAGCTCGCTTTAAGCTCCCATTAAGTTTGCCTCCCTAACGTTAATCCCAACTTAACTAAGGAGGCGAGCTCGTGCCCACCACAACATCAATCCCCACCACGAAAAAACCGTACCTTCACGAAGTAGACCTGATGCGCCTCTTCTTCATTTGCGGTGTCCTATTCAATCACACGATCAACGTCTTCACTGACGCCATGACCTCAAACACTGACCTGCCCTACTACACCGTCCGGAGCATCCGCATGATGTTTCACTATACCCGGATGGGCTTTTTATTCATGAGCGGCCTCGTCCTCATGATGAACTACTACAACCGCCACGATTGGCCAACCTTTTTCAAGAAACGCTATAAAGGCAGCATCTGGCCCTACCTCATCTGGAACTTCATCCTCCTAGCCATCGCCACCCTTGATAGCGCAACAACCCTGGACGTATCCAAATTCAGCCTGCAATACCTCAGCTACGTCATCCACGGTAACCAGTCCTACATGTACTTCATGCTGATCGTCATGCAACTGTACCTGCTCTTTCCAGCAATCGTTTGGCTGTTCAAACGCTGGCCTAATCACCATAACCGGATCCTCGCAATCAGTTTTGCGACCCAACTCGTTTTGATGATTACCATTAAATACTACCTGCAAGGCCTCGACACGTCGAGCTGGCTTTACTGGTTCAAAAACTACAGTATCAACGTCTTTTCTTACCAATTCTACTTCATTGCGGGGGCCTATATGAGCTTGCATCACGCTGAGGTCTATCAGCTGATCAAGCGCCATATTAAAGCCATCGCAACCGTGACGTTAAGCCTGTCACTAGGCACCATCGTTTACTACCGCATCTGGAACGAAAAGGTGCTTGGGTTGAACACCGATCTCGCCACCACGCCGCACCAACCCTACATGTTTATCTACGACACGATGATGATCGTCCTCGTTTTCTGGTTGGGCAAGCAGTACGCCAGTTGGCGCGAACACGGCATGCCGACTTGGCTGGATCATCTGGTACAACGCTGCGCCAAAGTTAGTTTTGGCATGTACCTCAATCAAATCATCGGCTTAACCACTTTAGCCGCGATTCTCTCCCACCTCACCCTAGCTGACTGGCAACTGGCACTCTTAATTCCAGTAGGTTACGGTTTTGTGTTAGTCTACTCATTTGCGTTAGCCTGGTTCTGCTACAAAGTCGCGCCGTTCGGCATCTTAGTGGGTCGGCCCCAAAAGCGGCACCGAACCCGGATTGCGCCAGTTACCGCAGTTCGAGAAACGAAGTCCAATTAAGACACAATAAAAACGTTCCGAGCACGCACTCGAAACGTTTTAAGTTGACTCGCTCATTAGCGCCCAACATTCGCGCCAAACCCAACCCGTTCAAACGTATCGCCATCAAAGGTGATCGCATCGCGACCGTTTTGTTTGGACAGGTAGAGGTATTTGTCAGCCTTATTATAGATATCCAGGTAGTTGTTATCTTCCGGGACGACCCGTTCCAAGCCAATCAAGACGTTGATGCCAAATTCAGTGTTGGCCGCCGCAAACCGAAGTTCATCGATTCGCGACATGATCTCACGCCCAATTTGCTTGGCCGAGTCAATATTACCTTCCGCACCCTCGCCTTGAACGACTAAGCTAAACTCTTCGCCGCCCATTCGGTAGACACTGGCCTCGTTTTCTAAACCGTCCGCCAGTTCCCGCAACGTTTCGGCAACCCGTTGAAGTACGACGTTGCCAACTGGATGCCCGTAAGTATCGTTGACGTGCTTAAAATAATCGATGTCCAACTCGTACATGATATAAGGCGCGCCTGTTCGCTGATAACGGTCATATAACCGGCGCACATCCGTGTTAAACGTGCCCATGTTTTTAATTCCGGTCAACGGATCCATGATCGCTTCATCGTAGTAATTATCGATGCGGTCATTTCGCCGTCTCAGCGCAAGGGCGTACTCACCCATCGCGGTATTCACGATTAGAAAGGCGGCTATTTGGCGCACCCAGAACCAGCCATCAAGCGTTGCCGGTGACATGGTATACACGGTTGCTACCGAACAAACCGCATACGCAATTGCCACCAAATGATACGACCACCGCGCATGCCGCACCCAGTCACCATAACGGTTAAACCAGATCTGCATGGCAACGAGTAACGCAGTCAGTGCGACTCCCGTGACGGAATAGTGCGCCGAGGCCATCGCCACGTATAGGATCGTGGTCACAATGGAAAATACCAATTGAATCCGTGATTGGAGCACGATGTTAAACAGTAAACAGGCCACGATGATCAGGTTCAAGAAGGTCCAGTGTAACCCAAACGCATGCGGCCCTAGATATGTATTGGTCAACGCCTCCATAAATAAGTATGCGTGAAACGTAAAACTGATGCTTAATTCAACGGCAAGTCGGTGGCGGGCAATCCAATCGTTCGTCATGTCACCGCGCACCCAATAGAATAACGACAGCACCCCGCTAAAAACAACGAGGTTGGTCACTAATGACAGCCAAAATGAAACGTTGATCCAACCAGCGTTCATTCCCAATTCCTTTCTGGTTTATCGACCACTGAAATTTAGTTTAGCACCTAAATGATGTTACTTTTAGAATACCGTATTTGATGGCGCTAAACAATGCTATTTCAACCTTTAGCCGGCTTTTTTTATGCGGAATTTATCGAACTATCAGACATCGCCACGTGAGGATTTGTTAAATTCTAACCTTATCTTAGTAATAAACTAGCCGAATCTCTCATATAATGTTAATATTAATCTCATGTAACAACCAATCAACTCGCAATAAGGAGCACGACACGATGCATTTAATTATTCCAGAATCATACAACCCGAAACTGACTGTTCGGGAAACCCAGGATGCCATCCGCTACATCCGCGAGACGTTCCAAGATGAATTCGGCAAACAACTTAACCTTTCCCGGCTTTCAGCGCCAATGTTCGTTGAAAAATCAACCGGCTTAAACGATAACCTGAACGGGGTTGAACAACCCGTTTCCTTTACCATGCAAGACGAAGGCGATGCCACGATTGAAATCGTTCACTCATTAGCTAAGTGGAAGCGTGTCGCTTTAAAGCGTTACGGCTTTGGCATGCACGAAGGCCTCTACACCAACATGAACGCCATTCGTAAAGACGAAGACCTAGACAACTACCATTCCGCTTACGTGGATCAATGGGACTGGGAGAAGGTCATCAGTCGCGACGAACGTAACTTGGACACCTTGAAGGACACTGTTCGTCAGATTTTCAAAGTGATCAAGCACATGGAACACGAAGTTTGGTACAAGTTCCCACAATCAGTGCACCACTTGCCTGACGAAATTCACTTTGTGACAACTCAGGAATTGGAAGACCGCTTCCCTGACTTAACGCCAAAGGAACGCGAAAATGCCATCACTAAGGAACTCGGTTGTGTCTTCTTAATGAAGATCGGTGGCGCCATGAAGAGTGGCAAACGTCACGATGGCCGCGCCCCTGACTACGATGACTGGTCATTAAACGGTGACATCTTGTTCTGGTACGAACCATTGAACCAATCCATCGAAATCTCCAGCATGGGCATCCGGGTCGACGCCGACGCCTTGAAGCGCCAACTTAAATTAGCTGACGCCGAAGATCGGCTCCAATACCCATACCACCAAATGGTCTTGAACGGCGAAGTGCCATTCACCATCGGCGGCGGAATCGGCCAATCACGACTCTGCATGCTGTTATTAGGCAAGGCCCACGTGGGCGAAGTGCAAGCATCACTTTGGCCACAAGAGATGATTGATCAGTGTGAGGAGAATCATATTCATTTGCTGTAGAGCGTTAAAACAAGCGCTTTGAGAGTGGCGTATAAGAAAGGCTCCGCGAAATTACCTGGTTTTTGGGTAATTTTGCGGGGCCTTTCTTATACATAACTCTCAGCTTGTTTTAACGCATTTCGGCGTGGTGGCCAGAAAGATGTTCACTAAGAAGGCTTCACAACCATTACCGATACGCGGAACCAGCCCAGTCACTACCAAGCCGAAACCAACGTAATAGTAGTGTTCGTCGCCAATACCACTCAATTATCGAAAAATACAACATAAAACAAGCCGCAACCGCACACATTCCCCAACTCAAAAAGCCACAAAAAAACAAAGCCATCAAAACTCCTCGCTCAAGAAGTTTTGATGGCTTCATTTTTCGTGACACTTAACCTTTTCAGTAAAGTAAGTAAGGCGTTAACCACACTACGCAAGGTACTTCCGCTCTGCCGCTTGCCTTGCAGCAATCGCATCTGCTTTGTCTTCGAAGCTCTCATTCAAGACATAGCGACCTTTGTAGTATAAGTGGGCAATCCACTTTTGACGGCGCTTATCAAAACTGACTCCGGTGATACCACTTTGGTTGCTCGACCTCAGCTCGGTTGTCGTTGGGTGCCACTTTTTAGCTAACAGGTGATAATCACCCATTCGCTTCCGAGTTGCCGGATTAGCTAACAGATTTCGGCGTGATTGTTCACGTTGTAAGCAACCACAACTTGTCGTTTCACCAACCCGCAAGCGGTGACCATCTACCACGCAGGTATTGCCACACGTACATTGACACCGCCACGTGGCATTGCCATTAGGCCGACGACCAGCTCGCTCGATAACGGTCAAGCGCCCAAATTGACGTCCAGTCATGTCAATTATATGGGTCATCGTTGTTACCTCCGTCTAATCAGAATTACCAAAAACCAATCTACGTTAACAACCATGTCCCGTCACGCTAATCACGAACCGTACCAATTTCCCCAAAACCAGTACTTTGTGAAAAAATCAGTATCCTCTGTCACCAGAATTATACTAACTTTATTTTGCAACAAATGGGTTGTTAATTCAATCTATTTTTAATAATTCTAAAAAATAACGATTCCGTTACTTGCCATTAGTGTACCTTGACTTTCCCTAGAAATCAACACTTATTGCAAGTTAGACCTCATTTGAAATGAAACCGTTTTATATTCATTTGACGTTTTCTCGATTTTACCCTTAATTCTGATCGACTCACACCTTATTTCCCACCGAAAGCCGTTTTCACAAACGTCAGTATTTGACACTTACCAATTTGATTCTCAAAAATGACAACATCTGACTGATGCACATGCTACAATGGATGCATTGTTGTTTTTTATACCATACATAATATAAAAGGAAGTGCCGTTCTTCATGACATCCGCTCAATCTCACCGGACCTGGCTTGGTGTTACCTTTGCCATCGTTTCCGGAATCGCATTCGGCCTTTCTGGAGTGGCCGCCAGCACCCTATTTCGTTACTATCCGCGCTTTGACGCCCTTTGGCTGAGTCAAGTTCGGATGGTCAGTGCTGGTCTCATCTTGTTGCTTATCAGCGGCTTTACGCGGCAACACCCATTCGCTATTTGGCAACACTGGCATAGCGCCAGACAAGTTGTCATCTACGGCTTGTTTGGCACGATTCCGGTTCAATTCTGTTACTTTTTAGCAGTTCAAGCCGGCAACGCGTCCATCGCAACTATCTTGCAGTATTTAGGCCCGTTCGCGATCGTTGCCTACTACATTCTCCGCTATCGGCAATTACCCCGGCGGAGCGAAGTCGTCGGCATGATTCTCGCCTTCATCGGCGTTGCCCTCATCGTTACCCACGGTCAGTTCCAAAGCCTTTCAATTTCCCCAGCCGTTTTATTCTGGGGACTAATGGCCGCTTTAGGCACCGCGACAAACACCCTGTTACCCCGCCCAATTTTGCCTAAATACGGGGTCCTCAACTGTACCGGCTGGGCGTTACTGATTGCCGGTACGGTGCTTAACTTGGCTCATCCCATGTGGCGCCAATCGCGACCACCACTGACTTTACCAATTGTCTTACTGGTACTGGCAATCGTACTCGTTGGCACCGTTCTGGCATTAGCGCTGTACAACATCAGCTTCAGCTACATCCAGCCAACGACTGCCAGCCTACTCAACGCCTTCGAACCGCTCTCTGCCACCCTCTTTTCCGTACTATTACTCGGCATTCCTTTCACCGGTTTCGATGCCACGGGTAGTCTACTGGTCATCGTTGCGGTCATGTGCCTAACGTTAGATTTACGAAAATACTTCCGGTTGCTACGACGGCGGTAAGCCTAATCAACTAGCAAAGCCATCACGATTCGATTTAATCGTGATGGCTTTTTGGTTACGTTTGTGTCCAGCGATAGTGTGCGGAGCGAGACGGGTTGAGAGCGGTGTGTAGGGGCACTTCGGTGAAAGCGCCCGGGCCTGGCGGTTTTATCGAAGTGCCCCTACATGCAGCTCTCAGTCTCGCGCAGCACGACCCGACGAAGTCTGGAAGCCTATCTGGCCATTCGGCGTGGTGGCCAGAAAGCGCGTGGTTGACAAGTTTCTACAACTTCAGAAACCCTGAAAATAACAGTTTAAGCGGCGCCGAATTTTGTAGCCTGAACGAGCGCTTTTCATGCGGCTTTGGCGAGCGAAGCGACGACAAACAGCCAACACCCAAATCGCACCCAACACTTACGCTGGACACAAACGACAGCATAAAAAAGACCCAGCAACTGCCAGGTCTAATCAAATCGCTATTTCATTTTCCGTTCAAACGCCGCAATATCATCCGCAAAGCCATCGGTAATATCAATATCCGTTAACCCTTGAGTCAACCGTTGTTTCCACTGATCAAGAATCTCAAAATGAAACGCCCGGTCCTGTGCTTGAACGGTCTGATTCGGCAAGTCGACCGTAACCTCAGCCGTTACTGACAACGCGGCCAACCAGTCACACTGTTCATCAGTTAACGTGACTGGCAAAATGCCGTTCTTAATGGCATTCATGTAGAAAATATCGCTAAAACTTTTCGCAATCACCACTTGAAACCCATAATCTCGCAACGCCCAAGCGGCATGTTCCCACGATGACCCACAGCCAAAGTTCCGCCCAGTGACTAGAATTTTAGCCGTTTGACGAGCTGGGTCATTTAACGGAAAGGCTGGATTTTTCGCGCCAGAAGCGAGGTAGCGTTGACCATAGAACAGCATGTCAGCGTAACTCGCTTTATCGGTTTCCTTTAACACATCCCGTGACACGAGCTCACCCGTTGCAATATTATCCGCCATGATTGGGACTAACTGACTCACAACCGTTTCAATTGCGCTCATGATTCTGCCACCTTTCTGATGTCGATGAAGTGTCCGTTCAGGGCCGCATAAGCAACCATGGCAGGACTGGCTAAATGCGTTCGCGCACCAACCCCTTGCCGACCTTCAAAGTTCCGGTTAGTGGTCGAGGCACAGTGCTCACCCGCTGGAATCTTATCGGGATTCATGGCTAAACAGGCTGAACAACCAGGCTCGCGCCATTCGCAACCCGCATCGGTAAAGATTTTGTCCAATCCCAGCTCTTCAGCAGCAAGCTTAACCTGCCGCGACCCCGGTACCACCCAAGCGGTCACTTTCGGATCAATGTGGTGACCCTTCATCACCTTGGCGGCAGCCTTCAAATCAGATAACCGGCCATTCGTACATGACCCAAAGAAGGCATAAGTTACTGGAATATCTTGCGCGGTTTGGCCGGGTTTTAAGCCAATGTAGTCGTAGGCCTTTCGATCGTCCTCATCCTTGATTTCAGGGAACGGCGTTGTGACACCCACAGTCATGCCCGGATTAGTGCCCCAAGAAACTTGTGGTGCCAAGTCACTAACGTCAAAGTCGATAATTTTATCGAAATCGTCAGGACTGTCAGTATATAGCGTCTTCCAATCCGCTACGGCCGTTTCGTAATCTTCGGGCGCATACTTACGGCCTTTAATGTAATCGAAAGTTGTTTGGTCGGGCTTGATACAACCGTATTTAGCGCCACCTTCGATCGTCATGTTACAGATGCTCATCCGTTCTTCCATCGTTAAACCTTCGATGGTTTCGCCGTAATACTCAACGGAATAACCGTTCCCAAAGGCCACCCCTTCGCGAGCAATCAATCCCAGAATAATGTCCTTGGCGTAAACTCCTTTTGGTAGCTTACCGTGAACGTGAACGCCCATGTTTTTCGGCTTAGTTTGCCAAATCGTCTGCGTTGCCAGTACATGTTCCACTTCACTGGTCCCAATCCCGAAGGCCATCGCGCCAAATGCTCCGTGAGTCGCGGTATGTGAATCGCCACAAACAATCACCATGCCGGGGTTCGTCAGCCCTAATTCCGGGCCAATCACGTGAACGATGCCCTGTTCCTTATCGCCTAAGTCGCAGAGGTGAATCCCAAATTCCTTGACGTTAGCTTCCAGCGTTTCAATTTGTTTTCGCGAAATTGCGTCTTGAATGTTAAAAATATCCTCAGTTGGGACGTTATGATCCAACGTGGCAAAGTTCTTTTCCGGGTGACGAACTGTTCGATGATTTTGCCGTAACCCTTCAAAGGCCTGTGGTGAGGTGACTTCATGCAACATCTGCAAGTCAACGTAAATCAACTGTGGTTCCCCCGGTTCACCGGCCACCACGTGCCGATCCCAAAGTTTATCAAATAGTGTTTTGCCCAAAACGAACGCCCTCCTTTAGTGGTCTTGCACCGCTATTCGAACTCATGCTAATCTCATCTGTTTCTCACCATCAGTATACAAGTGGGTTCTGAGAGCTGCAATAGCATACTTTCAGGGGTGTTTTTACGGAGTTTTGGCATATGTTGTGCACTTAGATATTGAATAAATAATGGCTAATAGACGGTGTCAGAATTCATACTGTGTCAGTTGCAAGCCCACCAGTTCCATTTCAACGTTGTCTTCTAAATCGCTTGACGCCATCAAAAAACGAGTCCAAGCTCTTTCCACACCGGAAAAGCTTAAACTCGCACGTTTATTCTTATTCAACTAAGCGGTATACCCAGTCGTTACCACAGCAGTCACGTAATTCTGTAACGTTTCGTCACCGCCAGTCACCGTAACGCCATCTGAAGTAATCTTAATCGATAAATCGCCATGATTAGCCTCAAAAACCGCGTTGGGTTCGCCCTCCGCGTTAGCCGCCCGTTCGTATTGGTCATGCGCCAGATTCAGCATGCCAAAGAAGTTCGGCTGGCGGTTATTCTGACTGTCACCAAAAGCCACCTTGATCAAACTGTTTGACCCAGCATCGTAGGCCATTGAGTGGAAGCCGTCAAATTCGGTCACATCAATGTCCGCCAGTTTTCGTAACTGGGCCCGCTGCGTGTCAAATTCATCAATAAGTTGTTCCATCGTGACCCCGGTCACATTAGCGATGCTGATTAAATTACCAACGACCATGTTGTGGTAATCATTATTGTGATGCGATAAGTATTGGGTAATGGGTTCCAACCCCAAAGGTGCCGTTTCGTTGCTCATATGAAAAACCTCCGAAAAAATAAGATTAAAATTAGATGTGTTTATGTAGGGTGCTATCCGTCTAAATTACCCCATTTTCTCATTTTTGGCAAGCAAAATTCACCGCCCTCATCACTTTCCTTGCCGACGACACCAATAAAGTGTAATATTTTCTCACCATTTCCCATGATATAATGGTGTTTAAAGGGGAGGAATTACCGTGTCTAAACTAACCACCATCGTACTCGCAAGTCTCACCCTGGTCGGCATTGGTCTAACAACATCAACCGGTCAGGCGAATTCAAGCCAACCCAAGCGGACTAAGATCGACGTCTACACGTACGGCGCTAACGACGGCGGCTTTGCGACGAACTGGTATCGGCTCAAACACGCAACGAAGGTCAACGTGACCTACTCAGCCGTAACCAATTCTCACGCCATTAATAAAACGCTGAAACTAGCAAAGGGCACGATCATTGGTGCGCAACGGTATCACCATGGGGCCGCCTCACAAAAGGATGCCTATACAACAGGCTACATGACGCCAAACATCAGCTATCATTTAAAGTCCCGCCTCGTCAACAAGCACGTCTATGGCTTCGGCGCGGTCTCATTTAAATTATCACCGAAACAGGTCGTCCAGATTCACCGACCAGCTTACGCCCTGCCATATGGTAGTGGCACGCTGTACACCGGCGGTCTGGGGAGCATCAAAACGCTGAACCGAAACGTGGACGCCGTTAAGCTCACTTCGGATGGCTACATCGAAACCTATAATAATGATCCTAAAAAATACGGCTCGTTTTGGGGCACGCTAGAATCCCACTACGACACTAAGCCAACCTCATCGGCTAAAATCACGCATACGATCAAGCGCAATAACACCGTCTATCTCTATTACGCTAAGCATTTAGCTGGCATGAACGATCAACAAGTTCGCCGGTCGGGTAACTATAAATACCGCTTAGCCCTCACCAACATGCATACGCCATACCAGTACAACGATGATGCCTACGGTGGTAAAAAAGCCGTGGCTAGTATTTATCATCTGGGTGGTACACCCTACTTTACCGTCATCGGTACAGAATAATATGTTTAATAAAAAGGACGCCTAAATCGCTATTTCAAGCGATTTGGGTGTCCTTTTCTTACTTACTTTTTCAACATGTCATACAAACTTTGATAATAATCAACCGCATCAGGTTCACTACTCATCCAAGTCACATCACCCGGCGTAGTGGCAGCCGTCAAGCCATCATGTTCAACTAACACGTGACGGAGCTGTTTCGCAACCCCTTCAAACCCAGTGTGAACCGGAATTCCCGGCTTAAACAGCGCGCTAATCGCATCTCGCACAAATGGATAGTGGGTGCAACCTAACACGATCCCGTCGATTGGCTTATCCAAGTACGGTGCCAATAACGTCGTCAGCAACTCGTTCAACGCTGCCGGATCGGTCATCCCGCCTTCAACGTAGTCCGCTAAACCGGGACACGGTACGGCGTAAATGTTGTGGTCACTTTGGTACTTGGCCATCATCGTTTGAAACTTTGGCAAATGAACCGTTAACTGTGTGCCCATCACCAAAATATTGTGGCTGCCATCATCAATGGCCTCCTTTAGCGCTGGTTCGATCCCGACGATTGGGGTCTCTGGGTAAGCCTGCATCAACCGTGGCTTGGCTGCGCTGGTTGCTGTATTACAAGCAATCACAACCGCCTTAACGTGTTGCGCTAATAGCTCGTCCATGACGCGCTGGGTGCACTGAAAAACCTCATCCGGCGTTTTACTGCCGTAGGGCGCATTCTTTGTGTCACCATAGAAAATAAACCGTTCATTGGGGAACTGCTTCGTTAACTCGTTCAGCGTGCTGATGCCGCCGACACCTGAGTCAAACACCCCGATTGGATTGTTGTTCATCGCTCGAATGCCTTCTTTGATCTGTTTTTAAAAATCCTTGAAACTATATTATGCCACAAAAGCCGGTCACCCGCTGGTATTTTGAACGAATCCTCATCAGTTTTTAAGCTCTAGCGGACTTGGTCCCCCGGCCGTTAGCGCAATGGCGGTGGCGCGCTGAAATGCCCCTACTAGCCCGTGAATCGTTTCGATTGGTGCTTGCCGGCCGTCTAAGAACCACTGCCGCCAAATCGCATACACCCCGTCACTCATAAAGGCGACCCAGTAAGTCTGTTGAGTAGGCGTTAATTGTTGCCAGACTGCGGTCTGCGGATAATAGCGGGCCATATTGTCATTAAAGATTTGGCGAATAATGTCCTCAAAGTGCCGGTTGACGGCTAACGTCAGAGTATGTTCAAATTCCTCGAAGAAGGCCGCCATATCCGCCGCCTTCTTTTCGTGCGATACCTGTAAGATCACATCGTTAAATAATGCCGTCACTTTCGGTTCAAAATACGCCCGCAGCAAATCTTCTAATGACTCATAGTTGCGGTAAAACGCCATTCGACTGACGCCGGCCCGCTTTACCAATGCCGTAATTTTAATCTCATGTAAATCGTGAGTTTCCAGTAACTGAAATAACGCAGTGGTCAGATAATCCTGTGAATCCTGTTTTAACTGTTGGGCGTGCTTGGTTGCTGACATGTGGCTTTCCTCCTAAAGTAGCGTGTTAATTGAAGCTACTATACCTGATTTCCCACAGTGTTACAAGTGTCACTCTACTTATCCATTAAAACCGATGATCATCATTGTTCATTTCAATTACTTATTTTGCTGTCATTCACATTGATACCGAATTACAAGCTGTCATATCACTTCATCGGTTCTGTCACAGATGCCCCAATTTTACTTGATACCCCGTTCAATACCGGTTATGATGACTCCACTAACGTTACATTTGTAACTAATTAAAATTCATTCAGGAGGCATCATCCATGTCAAAACAACTCGTTGTCGTTACCGGTGGCAGTGGCTTCATTGCCAGTCACATCATTCTCAAGCTCTTGCAACAGGGCTATGCAGTTCGAACCACCGTCCGTTCACTTGCTAAAACTGAATTGATCAAAACCATGCTGGCTAACGGCGGTCAAACTGATTTCAGTGACCTTTCGTTTGTCGAAGCTGACTTAACACACGAAGACAACTGGGACCAAGTCATGGCAGGCGCAACCTACGCGATCCACCCAGCGTCACCGACCCCAACCTTGAACTTTAAAGATGAAAACGAAATGATTCAACCCGCCATCAACGGTGTGCTGTACGTCCTACGGGCAGCCAGCGCCGCGCATTTGAAACGGGTGGTGTTGACCTCCGCTTACGGCGCCATCTTTGCCGGTCACAAGCATCGGACCACCCCATATACTGAAGCCGATTGGTCAGACCTTTCCGCTAAGGGCATCCATCCCTACCAAAAATCCAAAACACTTTCCGAACGTGCTGCTTGGGACTTCATCGCCCAAGATGATAGCGGGCTTGAACTCAGTACCGTTAACCCGGTTGCTGTGATGGGACCCGTTCTCGCCAGCGACTACTCCCACTCCAACATCCAAATTCAGGACCTGTTGACGGGCAAAACCAAGGTCGTGCCCGAAGTTGATTCGGGTTACGTTGACGTGCGCGATGTTGCCAGTCTGCATTTACTTGCCATGACTTCACCAAAGGCTGCTGGTGAACGGTTCTTAGCCACTACTGGTGAAACTTACTCAATGTTGGACGTTGCCAACATTCTTCGCGAGGCGTTTCCAGCCTACGCGTCAAAGTTACCCACCAAGGTCGTGCCAACGCCCGTGCTGAAACTCGCCGCTAAAGCCAATCCGATGATGCGCATGGTCGCCTCCGTTGCGGGGAAGTACGCAGAAACTAGTGACGCCAAAGCCACAACGTTACTGGGCTGGCAACACGGGACTGCGAAGGATGCGATTATTGCGACGGCGCAGTCGATGATTGATTTAGGGATTGTGTAGTCTTATCAATTTAAAAACGGGTCACACTACCGGATTGGGCGTGTGACCCGTTTTTGAATTGTTATTTGAGGAATGTTGGATGAGACTTGCACGTAAGTCCCTCCCGCCACAAGCCCCAAAACCAGTAGTTCAATACTTGCCAATTGCTTGCTGGCGACGTGCTTTGCTATTACTTTGATTTCGGCGCCATTTGGGGTCGCCTTTTCGCTTATCGGCTCTATTTTGAAGTTTGTCGGCGACACTGTGTTCTGGCTACTGCGCCGAAATGCGCTACACGAAGCAGAGATCTGCACATAAGCCTCTCTTACCACAAGTCCCAAAAACCAGTAGTTCGATGCTCGCCAATTGCTTACTGGCGACGTGCTTTGCTATTACTTTGATTTCGGCGCCATTTGGGGTCGCCTTTTCGCTTATCAGTTCTATTTTGAAGTTTGTCAGCGACACTGCGTTCTGGCTACTGCGCCGAAATGCGCAAAATAAGACAGAGACTTGCACGTAAGCCCCGGCCACCACAAGTCCTAAAAACCAGGACTTATGGTGGCCGGGGCTTACGCTCCAGTCTCTAACCGTCTTATTTTACGCTCTATTCCTCAAACACATTCGGCCCCACCACCAACGACTCCGCCAGTAGGACTTCATTATAGAGCTGATACACACACTGCTGATACTTCGCTTCACTCTGCGAGATCATGTCCAGATACTCCCGCTCCTGCTTGAATGCGTTGATGAAGGCCCGCATTTCCAGTTCCTTTTCGGCGTCCGTAAATTCCGGATGCCTTGAAACGTCCAACCAGGCGTGGACAAAATCTCTCGTCCGGGTCTTTTGTTTTTGCGTCATTAAATCAAAAACAACTGAGCGCTTTACTCGCTCCGGTAGGTACATAGATTGCACGGCATCAATGGCCTGATGCACCATCTTCACTTTAATTTCATCGACTTCTCTGACCAGATCCCGGTTACTTGGTTCCGGTTCTAACAGAAATTGGAACGCAATCGTCGGCACGATCATGCTTAACAGAATCAACACACTCGCCGACAACAAAATCAGATCAAAATCGCCCCGCTGAATATGCCGCTCCGCAATCGTATAGGCTAGCGCCAGAGTCACTGCACCATGAACGCCACCTAACGAAAAAATCGTCGCCAATCGGCGAGTAAGATGGATTCTTAAACGCCCGTAACCATACCGGACGATTACACTAACAACATACAAAATAACCCCGATCAACACCCAGTTCCCGGCATGCGCCACCAACCGTTGATTCGTCACGATTTGAACGAACAAAAAGCCCAGCACCACAAATACCGTACTGTTGAAGATTTCCGTAATCATGGTGACTAAATCTAAGCTAAAGTGAATCTGTGGCGAATTGATCAACCGACTCCGTTGCGCCTCAGCGTTATGCACCAGTCCGGCACAAACCACCGCAATGATGCCGGAAACATGCACCGCTTCTGCCACGTAGTAGAGCACGAACGGCGTGACGATGTAGAGCAACACCTGCGCATTTAACACGTTGTAGGCCGTTCGTAATAGCCGTTGGCGCCACAAAACGATAACCCACGCTGCGACGAATCCAAGGACTGCGCCACCACCGGCTGAGATTAAGAAATCCACCGCCGTTTCTTTAACGTTAACGTATCCGTTGATGTACCACAGCACTGCCATGTTTAATAGAATAATACCTGACGCATCATTGAATAATGACTCTAGTTTTAACAGCGTTCCAGTAGAAGCAGGCATCTTTAACCCATTAGTCACCGATTGTGTGGCTGTCGCATCCGTTGGCGCACCAATCGCCGCTAACATAAACGCCAACGGCAGACTAATACCGCCCAGCCACCAGACACTCACCCCAACAACGGCTAGTCCAATCAAGACTAAACTCACCGTCAGTTGAACGATATAGCGCAATTTGCGACCAACCAGATTCATCCGGGTGCTCTGTCCTTCAAAAAAGAGCAACGGCGCCACGATCAGCCCCATAAACACCTCTGAATCAAACGCCACCACGTGCTGCCGAATCACGGGAATCAAAAACATGAGTGCCCCAATCACTAAACTCACGTAGTTCGCTGAAACCCGCGGCACCACCTGCGCCACCAAAATACTCACGACCGCCGCCAATAACCACAGGCTGGTCGATATCATCAACGTCATAGCCGTCCCCCGCTTTCTTACCCTATTCTACCCTAATTATATCATCGGAATGATTGCATAATTCTAATAGATTAGACTAGTCGGTATCATGTGTCAATTGATGGGACTTGCTGTCGTTTGTGTCCGGCGTAAGTGTGCGGAGCGAGACGGGTTGAGAGCAGTGTGCAAGGCGACATCGGTGAAGGCGCCCGGGCCTGGCGGGTTTACCGATGTCGCCTTGCATGCAGCTCTCAGTCTCGCGCAGCACGACCCGACGAAGTCTGGAAGCCTATTTGGCCATTCGGCGTGGTTGACAGAAAGTGCGTGGTTGACAAGCTCCAGTCACTTCAGGAACCCCGGAAATTACAGTTTAAGCGACGCCGAATTTTGTAACCCGAGAGTGCCAGTTTTCATGCGGCTCTGACGAGCGAAGCGATGACAAACAGCCGACACCCAAATCGCACCCAACACTTACGCTCCCGCACACTACACAAAAAAACCGACCAATAAATCAGTCGGTTCTCTCACTAACTCGCCGAAGCGGCAATTGCGCTCCGCCACCATTATTCAATCGCGCCTGCAGCACCTGATCACTGAATAGCGCTTCCTTGGTTGGATACAACGGGAGATGCAGCTTTTGGTGCAACTGTACCAGCCAAGGTTGGTCAAGCTTGCTATCCAGTAGGAGTTGTTCGTCCAAGAAGACGGATTCCTTCTTACCAGATTTCACCACAGTGCCTTGACGGAGAATGTAGAAGTAGTCGCAAACCTCATACATAAAGTCCATGTCGTGGCTTGATAGAATAATCTTCTGGCCGTTCGCAATCAACTGCTTGATCAACGCGACCATCCGGTGCTTGCCATCGGGATCAAGCCCGGCGGTCGGTTCATCTAACAGTAACCATTCGGAGCGCAGAACCAAGATACCGGCAATGGCGACCCGCTTTTTCTGGCCACCACTAAGATATTGAATTGGTCGGTTTTTTAACGCCGTGATGTCCAGTTCGGCTAACACCCGGTCCACCCGCTGGTCAATCTCAGCCTGTGGTAGTCCTAAGTTATGCAACGCAAACGCAATGTCGTCTTTCACGATCGAGTAGAAAATCTGCTGGTCAGAATTTTGAAACACGATCCCGATTTTTTGACGCAATTTGTTAAGCGCCTTCTTGGTATAAGCAACTGGCTGATCGTCAACTAAGATTTCACCAGATGTGGGCTTCAGCATGCCGACCAAGTTGAGAAATAGCGTGGATTTCCCAGTACCGTTGGGACCAATAAAGCCAATCACATTACCCTGATCACCCAACTTCAACGAGATATCCTTTAAAATGGGTTTATTTTCCTCATATCCAAAACTGAGGTGTTTGAGTTCAATCACAGCGTTCGCCGTCCTTTATTTAAATTCACCGGTATACAGTTTGGCATCCAACGCGTGCACCATGGCTTCGTAGTTGACGATGACTTGTTCAAACAGCATTTTTGCTAAAATACCTGCCGAGTGCAGGGACAAGCGAAACGTACTGTACCCTAACCGCAACTTTTGGGCGCGGTAGATTTGTTCGAAGGCATCGATGAAGATAAAGATGAAGCGGTACATCAACATGGTTTCCTCAATCAACAACTTGGGTAAGTGGATGGCCTTAAGCGTGATGATGATTTGTTGGAATGGCGTGGTCAGTGCGAACCAATACGTACAGATCACAGCAGCGAAGACTTGAAGTCCTAGCCGCAACCCCTTCGGTAACATGGCTACTGAAACGCCAAAGTAATTGCCAAATAACCGAACAGGATAGTAAATGGCGTGCGGGTCTGACGACATCGTGAAGATGATTCCAATGATACTCAGGAGGATAAAGGGCAGAATCGCGTAGAACCATTTAATGTACTGGTGAAACGACATCCGGGCAACGTACAAGGTCCAGCCCGCAACACCAATGATCAACGCGACTTTAATGAGCTGGATCGGTTGAAAGGCTAATACCATGCCAATCAGCCAGAGGAACCCTTTTACTCGCGGCGACCAATCGATCAACCGATTCTGATAAGCGTATTTATCAATCGTTAACATGGTCGACACCTGATTTCAATTTTATTGACCTTGAATCGTAGTCTGTTCATCACTTGCTCGTTTCGCGCGTTCTTGTTCCTTCTTCTTACCATGCGCGTTTCCAAGAAAGTAACAGATGACCCCGGTGCCTAAACTCCCCTGAACCGTAAAGAGCAAGCTTTCAATTTCACCCGAAGGCGGCGTCCAAAGCGGGTGCGCCCAAACCTTATAACTGGGGTCGTTTTTCTTGATTTGCGCGGTTCCTTGGTCGTCGCTTCCACCAAATGCCCCGTTTTTGGCAACGATAAATGGTGCGATAACTAGGATCAGCACAAGGATCAACAGAATAATATTTTGGCGGGTTCGGTTTTTCGGTTTGGTTGCTTTCATTGCAGCGCCGTCTCCTTCCATAGATTGTTACTGATGACTAAGTTGTAAACGATGACGGTCAGGAAGCCTTCAGCAATTGCCAGTGGAATCTGCGTGACGGCGTAGATGCTGAGAAATTTGATAACCGCCCCGCCAACCCCGGTATTTGGATCCGGGAACACGACGGCTAACTGGAACGACGTGGTCACGTAGGTTGACCAGTCTGCTAACATGGCACACAAGAAGAGCGAAATGCTACGGCTGACTTTAAGGGCCCGGCAGATCTTATAAACAGCAAACCCGACAAATGGGCCAACGATTGTCATTGAAAAACAGTTGGCGCCTAACGTGGTTAAACCACCATGGGCTAACAACAGCGCTTGGAACAAGAGCACGATGACCCCTAACACGGCCATCACACCGGGACCAAACATCACGGTCCCAAGGCCAACCCCGGTTGGGTGAGACGATGAACCGGTGACGGAAGGCATCTTCAGTGATGACAACACGAAGACGAAGGCGCCGCACAAGGCCAACATGACCTTGGCGTTTTGTTCCGTTGACCGGACGATTTTATGCATCCGGTATAACCCATAGATGAAGAACGGGGCACTTACCGCAAACCAGAAGATACACCACTTTGGCGGTAGCATCCCTTCCATAATATGCATGGCGTGTGCATCACGCGGGTAGAGAAAAAAGTAGGCTGCTGAAGCCAACAGTGCGATTGCGCTGGTTTTCGGCAAATAAGTTTGAATAAATCGCTTCATCGTAATTGCTCCTTTAACGAGATTAATTTAACTGTGACTGAACGGCTTCGGTTGAAAAGCGCAACGTTTTCTTAACGGTTTGAATCACGCTATCGTAACTTGGATTGACCAAAATCACGTGGCGGAGTCCCAGTTTCTGACACTCATCCGCCACAACCTGCCCCATTGCGAAACATGGCATGTGCCGAAGCTCAGCACGCATAAAATCGCCGCAGCTGAGATAGAGGTCCGCTACCGACTGTGAGCTCGGGAACACAACACCGTGGAACTCTTTGAGGTTCAGTGGTTGATCCACGGCCACACTTTCGTAAGTGGGTAAGTAAGTCGCCTTCACAGGAACATGGTAAGTTGTTAAGCGCTCCTGTTCGCCAATCAACACGATTGGCCGGCGTGGATCGAGTCGTTGTGGATCATACAGGCCGTCCGCCATGAGGCCGAGAGCTTGCAGGCGGTATTTGACAATGTGGTTCATCGCCAATAACTTCCAGTTACTTAACGCACGGATGTCCAAGCCCTTCGCGTGGAGCTGTTGAAGAAAGAACGGCATCGCGGCGAAATCGGTGATCACCAGTGTGCCTCCAGTTGTCAAATCTGGCAGTTGCACCGGCAACGGATTCTTAATGCGCCGGTCAAAGCAGTTCACCGACGCGCCTTCGTCCTGCAACGCACTGAATAATTTGGACCCAGCTTTGTAGGGCACGAGTAAATGCAGCCCCTGCAATGGCGGCTTCGGTGTCAACTTACCCATAAAATTCACCACCTGCCCAACAACAATCAGCGCCGGTGCCGCTAACTTGCCTCGCTGTACAACATTGACAAGGTGACCTAAATCAGACGCAATCGCCCGTTGGCGCCACTGGGTTGCCCACTGCACAACTGCGGCTGGCGTGGCTCGCGGCATACCGTTGATGATCAACTGTGTCGTCAGGGTTTCTAGATTTTCCATGCCCATCACAAACACCAACGTCCCTTCTTGATGGGCAATGTTTGACCAGTCTAACGGTTGACCATTCGCCCGCCGATGGCCGGTGATGACGTGAAAACTGGTTGCTTGATCCGATGTAATTGGAATCCCGGCAGCGGCCAAACCAGCAATTGCGCTGGTCAATCCCGGTACAACTTCAAAGGCAACGTGTTGTGCCTTTAAATACTGGGCTTCTTCACCACCTCGCCCGAAGACGTTCGGATCCCCGGCCTTTAACCGAACGACTCGCTGCCCCTTCTTGGCAAGACTGACCATTAATTCGTTGATTTCAGCTTGACTGATCTTATGCCGATACGGCAATTGACCGACGTTGATCTTATCGGCAGTGTATGGCGACAGTAATGCTGGATCCACAAGGCGGTCGTAGATGATCACATCAGCCGCACTTAATCGCCGGTGGCCAAGCATCGTCAACCACTCCGCGTTACCGGGACCCGCACCAACTAACGATACTAATCCACTCATCTCAACTGACCTCCTTCTCTTTTTGAGTGCGCTTACATGTTATCTTCTCTTCCAAAATACCCGATGCTTTCCCACCATACAATGGCTTGTGACAGGCCTAACAATTTTATTGAACCGATTTTTAAACCCGCGTAAATATGTTCTATCTTGGCGCCGACTAGCACACTTTCTTCAGAAGGATTATTGTGTGAAGACCATAGAAACCCCAGATTTACCGGGAACTTATGAAACTCGACTATTAAAATTGATAGGATTGGAATGGTTGATTTGGCTATTTTTCATCTAATTAGCGTTTTTTTGTGTTGGGGTTGTTTGGTTTGGTAGTTTATTTCTTGGTGATTGGTAGAATTTTGTGGTGGAGATGAGAGTTGGGGAGGTGGCGATGCTCTGCTGGGGCTAAACGTGCGCCACACTCTGTGCGTTGCTGTCCTCGAGTCTAAACGTGCGCCACAAAACAGAGAGCTGCATCTAAGGCGACCTGAGTAAATCCGCCAAGCCCGGGCGCCTTCACTCAGGTCGCCTTAGACTCCGCTCTCTAACCGTTTTGTTCTGCACTCTGCGCGTTGCTGTCCTCGAGCCTAAACGTGTTCCACAAAACTGAAAGCTGCACCTAAGTTACTCCCAACACAAAGCCGAAGCCCACGTCTTTCTGTCGGGAGTAACTTAGGCTCCGCTTTCAACCCGTTTTGTTCCACACTCTCAACTACTTGACTCTCTCCACCAAAAAGCCTACTATAATGAACGGTTTTATTACTATCAACCATTCATTTATCATTCCATTATTTCCAAGGAGGACACCGATCCATGTCCATCGCAATTATTACGGATAGTACTGCTTATCTAGATCCTGATACGATTCAACAAGCTTCAAACTTGTTTGTCTTGCCCGTTCCCGTTTTATGGCAGGGACACACTTACGCCGATATGGTTGACCTTCAACCGGATACCTTTTTTGCACAACTGGCACAAACCGCCGAAGCACCAACCACTTCCATGCCCAGCATGGGTGAGATTGACCGGCTTCTTAGTCAGCTGACAGCACAAGGATTTGACGATGCCATTATCATTCCGATGTCTGCTGGCATTAGCTCATTTGCGAGTGCCCTTCATGAATTTGATGACCGCGACACGCCACACGTGCACCTCTTTGATACCAAGAGCACTGCCGGTGGTAACAATTTGTTAGTGCACCTGGCGCTGAGTTTGGCTGACCATGATTTTGACGCGACGACCATCTTAACCGCGTTGACCGAATTACGTGACTCCATGACCATTGAGTTCGTTGTTCAAGACCTGCGGCACCTGCAGAAAACCGGCCGCATCAATGGCGCTGAACGCTTGCTGGCCAGCCTCTTTCACGTTTGTCCCGTGCTCGAAATGGATACTCACGAAACTGGCGAAATTCGACCAATGGCTAAGGAACGGACTGAAAAGCGCGCGTTGGCTCACATTCAAACCGATATTGACACCACGTTAACCGATTCAGCCGCACAAAAATACCCTTACCGTGCCGTCGTCTTTGATGGTAACTACGCTGAGGCGAAGGCTGACTGGCTCTCCCATCTGGAAGCCACCTTTCCCGCGATGATCTTTGATAGTAGTTTCATCGGTCCCGCAATCGGTTGTCACACCGGTTCTGGCGTTCTGGGCGTTGCTTGGGCCTATGATTGGCAGGCAATGACTGAGCAATTGTTGGAACAGCGGACGTTGACTTCTGCTAAATAATGACACAAAAAAACTAGCCTCGGATGCTTTATCCGAAGCTAGTTTTTTATTTGCTAATCGCTGCCACAATTAACGTTGTCAATAAGTCTAAATCCGCATCCTCGTTGACTGGTAAATCCGGTGCCAACTTTTCACGCTGCAAGAAGTAAGCAAACACCTGCCCAGCAACTGTCCGAAACAGTGCTAACGGCGTTAAATCATCCCGTAGCTCACCCGTCTGTTTGATTCGAGCCACCAAACTCTGCATATACATCGGACTAGTTTCCGTCATAAAATCGCGTACCCGATTCCGAACCGTTTCACTGGTCAACATCTGGGTGAACGCAATCATGACCGCATCACTATTTTGCTGAATAAACGCGTAACGGTCACGCACGAAAAAGCTAATGATGTCACGTAACGACCCATTTTCCGGAACGGAAGAAAAGAAGTCCTCCCGGTATCCCGGCAACAAGTTGCTGATAATCGGTAGCAAAATCGCATTTAACAAGTCCTGCTTCGTTTTAAAATACTTAAAGATCGTCGCCTGACTAATCCCAGCGTGCTCGGCAATCGCCATTGTTGACGTCCCATCATAACCCTGCTTTGAAAACAACGCTAAGGCAGACAACAACGCCGCCCGCTTGCCATTGGGCATCTTTTGTTCGTTAAGCCAGTTTTGATAACTGGTAAATACTGGTGGTTGCACGCCTGTCACTCCTCGTTCAAATTGATTAGTCTTATTATCCGTTGTTCTGTTGGTAACGTCAACGCTAATACGGCGAATTCATTATCGTTTGTATCCAGCGTAAAGGTTGGGTGCGATTGGGATGTTGGCTGTTTGTCGTCGCTTCGCTCGCCAAAGCCGCTTTGAAAACCGGCGCTCTCAGGCTACAAAATTCGGCGCCGCTTAGACTGCTATTTTCAGGGTTCCTGAAGTTATAAAAACCTGTCAACCACGCGCTTTCTGGCCATCACGCCGAATGGCCAAATAGGCTTCCAGACTTCGTCGGGTCGTGCTGCGCGAGACTGAGAGCTGCATGCAAGCGACAGCAAAAAGGCACCAACTCGTTCAAGTTAGCACCCGTTTTCAAAACCAGATTCAATTATTCAACAACCACGTAAGCCTTAATTGCTTCCCGCTTCGTCATTGCTTGATAAGCATCATCGATATCATCCAAGTCAAACGACTTCGTAAAGACCTTCCCAGGATGAATATCGCCATCCAAAACGGCCTTCAACAAACTTTGCTTGTCGTAGGTCGTAACGGAAGCTGGTCCACCGGCAATCGTAATGTTGTTGTAGAACGATGGGGTCATGTCCATCTTAGGTTCGTGTGGTAAGCCCACCCGACCAACGATGGCGCCTGGCCGGCCAACCTTCATGGCAGTGTCGTTAGACTGTTCCGTCCCGACACATTCTAAGACGGCATCCGCACCATCACCATTAGTCAGTTCAAGCACCTTAGCCACGGCTTCGTCGCCCCGTTCAGCAACAATATCGGTGGCACCGAATTCGGTAGCCAATTGTTGACGATCTTCATGACGGCTCATCGCAATGATTCGCTTAGCGCCACGCATCTTAGCCGCAATCACCCCACATAAGCCAACGGCACCGTCGCCCACGACAACAACCGTGTCGCCAGTGTGCACGTTCGCTACCCGAGCGGCGTGATAACCCGTTGCCATTACATCAGCCAAACTCAAGAGTGACTTCAGCATTTCTTCACTGTAATCACTTGGTTGGCCAGGAATCTTGATCAAGGCCCATTCACCGTGTTGGAAGCGGATGTATTCGCCTTGAACGCCGTTACTAAAGTTGTCTTGGTGACTTTGACAATCGCCATCAAAGCCAGCGCGGCAAGCTGCACAGTGGCCACAACCGTGAGTAAATGGTGCGATCACAAAGTCGCCAGGAACGACCGTGGTGATATCTGATCCAACTGATTCAACGATCCCGATAGCTTCGTGCCCGGTGTTTTCCGAATGGTCCGCCTTATCCTCTAAGCCGCGGTAAGCCCACAGGTCTGACCCACAGACGCAGGTCCGGACCACGTGAATGATCACGTCATCTGGCGCTTGAACCGTTGGCTTTTCAACGTCTTCAATCGCAACTTTTCCAGCCGTTTCAAAAATTGTTTTCTTCATTAAAAATACACTCCTTTTTAGCTCATTCACCGTTAGTATAAACGTTTGAGTCCACTCCAAGTCAACCACTAATTTGGGGTTGGCGTTAAGACGATTTTTTGCCGATGCACCGTGCCACTTGCTAGTGCTTGATGGGCCCAGGCGGCATCCGCAAAGGATTTTAACAACACCGTGTCTTCCAATAACTTACCGTCAGCAAAGCAAGCGTTCAACTGGGTAGCAGCAATCGCCAGTTCTGTCTGTGTAGCGTGGCTGATCACAAATCCATTTAGCCGTTGGCGACTGGTGTAGAACTGCCGCACCGCAAACTGAAACTGGTTGTCCGCTGGTGCCGTGATCAACGTCACATCTCCTGCTTCGGCCAGCAACGCCAAGTTATCCTGTAACGCAACCTGTCCGGAGGTATCGACCACGTGATCAACAAGTTCTGCGACACCATCCGCTAAATCAGCGTGGTAGTCCAAGCACTGATCACTGCCCAACTGCCGCAGCTGGGCAAAGTCTCTTGGTGCTGAGGTTGTGATCACGTGCAAGCCCATTATTTTGCCAAGGGTCACAAACTTTCGACCAACGTGTCCCGCTGCCCCTTCGACCAACAACGTCTCGCCAGTCCGTGCATGCATTTCAGCATTTAAAACGATACTAGCTGTCGCCGCTGAATGCACGGCCGCGACTAATTGAATCGGGTCAACGCCCGCAGGCACCGGATAAAGCCGCTCAACCGGTACCGCAACTTGGTCACTGGTAACGCCGGGACGGCCATCATAGCCCATCGAATTCGTCCACACTTGCTGACCAATCGTAAACTGGGTCACCGCCGAGCCACACTGCAAAACCGTACCGACCATATCGCGACCTACCACGTGCGGTTCAGCTAATGCCGTTTTAAAGCCACCGCTTCGCACAAATGTATCCACATGGTTAACCGCCACCGCCAGTACCTGAACCAAAACGTCATTCGGTCCCACAACGGGTGCGGGAATGGTTGCCAGCTGAATCACCTCAGGCCCGCCCAAGGTGGGGAAAATTGCTGCCTGCATCGTCAGTCATCTCCTATTAACTATCATTAATCTTAGTGTAACACTTTAACCCTTCACAACTATCAACCACCGTTACCCTTTCTTAACTTCCACTTAAGTTACCGTTAAGCTCCACCGATTATAGTATGGATATTGAATCAGCCAAGGCTGATATCCCTGAACTGAAATCGGAGGTTCCGCTTATGATTACGACAAATACCATTAAAACCTATAACTTAACTGCCATGTCACTTCCCTTCGTCCTCACCCTCGTGTTGGACCCCAAACAAGCTGACGCCATGCCTAATCCCGGTGCAATCGTTGACCAAGTTGGTGCCTTCCTAAAACAGGTCGATCAGGACTTCTCGGCATTTAAACCCACTTCCCTCGTCAGCCGCTTCCAGCGGGGTGAACTCGCAGAAGATGAGTATACCGAACAGTTTAAGGAAGTCCTTGACCTTGCCACTAAAGCCGAAGCAACCACGGATGGCGCTTTTGATCCGTACTATAGTGGTAAATACGATCCGACCGGGATGGTCAAAGGCTGGGCGATTGAACAATCCTTCAACGCCTACCTCGCACCGCTTATTCGTCACCAACGCGTCACCGCCGCCGTACTCAACGGTGCCGGCGACATGCGGTTTGGCGTGATGGCTGGTTCCGATTTTATCTGGAACATCGGCATCGGCGACCCCAACGATAGCGAGCGTATGATCTATCAACTCGACATTCAAAACGGTGCCGTGGCCACTTCTGGCATTGGACCCCAAGGCAACCACATCAGCCTTAAGGGCTTTGACGCCACTTTAGAGCAAGCTACCATTATTTCGGATAACCTGATTGAAGCCGACGTCCTCGCCTTGGCCGCGGTAGCGATGGGCAAAGAGGCGTTCCTAGCGTTTTCGGAAACCCATGAAGCAAACGGATTGTTGGTGGATCAGAATATGACGGAAATTGAACTATAATTTTAATAATGAGCTGAGTCCTCGGACGTGAGTAATCACGCTTGAGGACTTTTTTGTTGTAGCCCTTTACTTATTGTTTGTGTTCAACGTTAGTGTTGGCTGTTTGTCATCGCTTCGCTCGCCAAAGCCGCATAAAAACCGGCGCTCTCAGGCTACAAAATTCGGCGCCACTTAAACTGTTATTTCTAGGGTTCCTGACATTTCAGGAACTTGTCAATCACGCGCTTTCTGGCCACTACGCCGAATGGTGCTGCGCGAGGCAAAAGTCTATGTGTAACGGGCTCTAAGCCAAACTACCAAAACCCGGTAGTTTACCTTAGAGCCCGTTACACGCCGACTTCTGACCGCCTCGCTCCGCACACTTAATTTACTTATCAAGCGATAATCGCCTAACAGTTATAAGTCGCGCCCGACATGTGTATAATAAGGCTAAGAAACCCTAATTTAACCTCATTTAACAATGAGTATCTCGAATTCAAAAAAACAACAAAAAAATGAACCCCCGCTCGTCCCGAATTCACGGTATGCTTACATTAACGTAAGCGTTCGTTATTCGTCGCTCAGCGGACAACTACACTTATGTTATTTGTAAGGAGAATCGCGATGTACTTTGACTTCTTATTAAACAAGAATGACCGAATCTGTCTTGCCATGTTACGTCAATTTTCGCAGCTATCAGTTCCAACGATCGACCGGCAAACACTGCTGACGGACTATGACATTACTAATTTCCACCTTAATAAATACTTTGAATCAATCAACGAAGACTTAGCTGCCGTTTCTGACGATCAACCCTGTTATCTTGATGAAGCCGTTAAAGGGGTTTTTCATGCTCATCATTTGACCACTTACATCGTCCAGAAAGTGACACTCATGTATCTAAAGCGGGCAACTGGTTATCCAGTGTTTGAGTTCCAATTCTTCTACGACCAGATTCAGACGGCGGCCGATTACAGGGACGCCCACTTCATTACGAAGCCGGTATTTTTCCGGTACGCCAAACAACTGAAACAGGCCTATGAAGATGAAGGGTTTTACGATATCGCCGGCGTGGCGCAGAGTGAAGAGTTCGTGATTCGCTTACGACTTTTCCAACTCTACTACACCACCTTTTCTGGTATCGAAGCCCCCTTTCCCGAACTTGATGACTCAGTCCAGCGCTTGATGGATGCGTGCGTCCCCTTCTTTAGTGAGTCTCTCTCACCCACTCAGGAAGTTAAGCTCAGCACGCTCCTCAAGATCTGGTTGCTTCGGTTACGCAACCAAGCGACGATTCAAGCCGTTGAGTTAGCTTATAACCTTCGTGACGAAACCTACCACGCACTCTTCAAGCAACTTCAAACCGTTCTGCCCTCAGACATCGCGCTGTCCGAGGCTGAACAAGATTACGTGTACAGTTTCTTGCTCACCCAGGGCTTTATCGAACTTAACGACGCCACAATCACCGCCGCGTTCCCACTGGCTGCCAAGATTACCCAACAATTCGTTGACTTTATTAAGGACCAACACTTCATGGAAGACACGGTGCCGCTCAATCACCTTGATTTGACTGGCCAACTGTTACGGGTCAACCTGCAATTCACCACGTTTTACATGGAACCGACGACCTTTATCAGTCCGGATCAGATTGATTTTTTCCGGGAGCTCTACCCGATTTTCGATCTGTTGATTCGCGATTTCATTAAGCAGTTGCGGCAAACTTCTGCTTTTCGTTTCAGTCCTCAGATGGTGGTGAACCTGTACTTTAGCTACATGTTTGCTATGATCAATACCATCCCTACCGAGGCGATGAAGGATCGCATCTATGTCTGCGTTGACTTCTCGGAAGGCGTGCTTTATGCAAACTACGTCATCCGTTCCCTAGAAGGTTTCAATCACGCCCACATTGTGGTTCAACATCAACTCACTGAAGCCACTGACATCTATATCTCCGATTTTCACGCACCAAAAGTATCACAGCCACAAGTCATTTGGTTAGATCCCCCCACCCCACAAGATTGGTCGGATCTAGCGGACCTGATTCTTGCTCAGAAGCAGGCGCGGCTTACAACTCTCTTTCCGGGACATGACTGGTCGGAATCGTAAAGGAGGTTTCCGTTATGCAAGTTAAACCTAGTCAAGTCATCAGTGGTATCGGGGCAACGCTCAGCCTCCTACTTCTGAACAACTTAGTCAAAACAACTCAAGTACAAGCTGACCCAGTGCCATCAACAACAACTGTGACGTCAACGCAAGTGTCAGATGCTGATCCATTTACCTTGGATGCATTAACAGACTCACTGCAACGTGACACCACGGTTTCATTGACCAACAGCAACGACCACATTCACGCCTATTTAACTCACGCAAAACAACTTAGCAATCATCAACTTGTGATCAGTCAGCGTAGTCAGTACATTGGGTTAGTTGATACTAGCGATGACTTTAGCTTCGTTAAGTTTTGGCTTAGCGAAACGGCTAATGGGACTTCTTATTACCACGACAAAGTTCGTCACGTGACGATCGACGGTAAATCCTATGCTGCCATCATCATCCCGAACCATATCCTACTGGAAGCTCACCGCCGTTACATGCAAGACGGCAATCCCGCCTACATTAACGTCAACCACCATATGACTGAGTTAACCGGCTTTGACGCCCTCAGCTTGCCGTTCGTTGCAGAACCACTCCAGATCGTTCTGCCAACGATTAATACTCAGGCTAATCGTCAAAGCGCGTTAACTCACCTTGTCGGCCAAACCGTTAACTTAGTTGATTCCGATCAACGGGTTTTCGGCACCTACCAACTCAAAGCTTCTGACATCGTGTTGACTCACGATGACACGAAGGCCGGGACTTACTCGTATCGACTCTCCGATACCGGGTTGACCCACGTTCAAGCCGTTTTGGCACAGCTCAACCAAATTACGGCAACGCATAACGGGACGTACTACAGTCTCGATACCAACGTTACTGGTCACGTTACCCTAACACCTAATCCCACAACGACTGATTCGTCGCACGGTAACGGTGGTACCACAATGAGTAGCAGCTCCGCGTCAACGACTAGTGCGTCAGGCTCATCAACGGCAACTAACGCCAACACCAACAGTGGCGCTGATAGTAGTTCAGAATCGACTACCTCCAATAGTCATTCCGAAACCACCACATCAACTTCTGCCAGTGAGTCGACCACGACCTCGTCAACTAACGAGACGACCGGTAACAGCTCCTCGAATCGCGCTAATTCGGGAAGCGATACTGCAACGACTAGTGCCACCCACGTGACCACTAGTTCAGAAACAACGCCAAGTGTGAGTTCCTCAACCCACACAACGGCTAGTGAGCCGTTACCCGTTGTGTCTCAATTGATCAACACAACCTTTCCAACGCTCACAACTGGCACACTCCCTGTCACTCCTGATTTAGTCACCACGCTAACGACGTCGTTTCGCTCAACGACGTCTAATCCGGTCGCCCGGCCCGCTCAGCCGACGACTCCCAAAGCAGTGACCACTTCTGGAACGACAACTACCCAGTCAACAACGTCGTCTGACCGTCAAACGCCAGTCACGGTCTCCACAGCTACCCCACGAACCGGCCTCGCTACCGTGCTTTACATTAACGCGGAAACTGGTCGGCCGATTGCAAGTGAAGCCTTTACCGGTACCATCGGGGAGGACATTCCCTTTGACACGTATCAGTACATGGCCAATCTTCAGCAACAAGGGTACTACGTGACCAGCAATGGCACGAACGGCGACGCTCAGTTCCAATCGACACCTGGGGTCTACAAAGTCCTCATGCGTCAACAGGCACAATCTGCTAATCCAGTTGGGACAACTGCTCAGTCTCAACAAACACCCCGTTCTCAAACAACTGTAACGGAAACCACGCCTCATCAGTCCGGTGATACCACACCAGCGCCAGCAACCACGACGCACCATCGGACTCGGCTCAAGGCCAAGAAACTAGAACGCGTTGCATCGCAACCCGCCGTCATGGATGACACGGATGCGATTTTAAGTAGTGCTGCTGGCACGCTCAGTGACGATAGCCTGATTCATTCCCAATTGGGCGCGTTCTTTGTCAGCATTTCCGGCAAAATCAACTTAGGTTATCCCGTAAGTTGACCCGCCGAACGTAAAATACTTATCCAATCTGGATCGAAAAAACCACGTGGCAGCGATCAATTGGGCGTGAACTTCCACCTAATTTTGCGCAAACACGTGTTTTTTCATTGTCTAACTAAGTTGA
The DNA here is from genome assembly GCF_054785195.1 of Secundilactobacillus muriivasis. NCBI lineage: Bacteria > Bacillati > Bacillota > Bacilli > Lactobacillales > Lactobacillaceae > Secundilactobacillus > Secundilactobacillus muriivasis. The sequence goes on from NZ_BAABMI010000011.1 coordinate 86,682, forward strand.
GAGGTGAATCAGAACGATGTACACATTCTACGGCCAGCCAAAGTTTGCTTTGGCTGATTCAAAAACCGCCATCGGTTACGAATTATTCATCCGTGAATATCAAGGTGATCGGTGGACCTTACCAGATGACTTTGACACGATCACATCTGCGACGATTGAAACGCTACTCAACAAAACGGTTCAAAAGCTACCGACCACGACGACCCTATTGTCCTTTAACCTAGAACAAAATCAGTTTGTGGATCCCGAGTTTGCAGCAATGGTCGCACGGATTCAAGCAACGACCAGTATCAACATCTACACCGAGTTGACTGAACGCAAGAACCCTAATGTAACCGACGAGCAATTGTTCGAAGCTGCAGAACGGTTCGAACGGCTTGGTCTACTCGTCTGCATTGATGATGTTGGGACGGCGTACAACACCCCAAGCCTAGTGGGGAAGCTTGACGAATACGTAGACGAGTACAAATTCGCGCTCCAAAACCTTCGCCCCTTCAAAACGATCCAAGCGGTTGTGCCACAAATTAAGTATTGGTACGCGCAGGCTAGCAAGTTATGTAAGACGCTGGTAATTGAAGGCATTGAATCTAAGGAAGAACTTGAATTTTTACAACAGTATTTCCCCTGTGATATTGTTCAGGGCTATTACTTGGGTAAGCCCAGTCTTCTAGAAATCTAACGGTTGGGTGATCCACTAACTTAACGGCAAGTTGACCACCCGACCTCAGTATGCAAAAACGGTTTATCACCGACTAACCTCAGTGATAAACCGTTTTTTAATTTTTGTAATCTATTGGTGATCATTCAGCCTGCCGCTGTAACGTTTTACCTCGTAATGTAATTGCGTTACGCCCGTTATGCTTTGAGGTGTAAAGGTATTTATCAGCCCGCTTAAACGCATCCAAAGCCGTTTTATCGTTCGGTTGCACCCGCTCCTCACCCATCGAAACGGTGCAGGAAAACGGCGCGCCTTGATCGAACCGAAACGTTAACTGACTCACACTATCTTGAATGTGGCGCGAAATGCGCTCGGCTTCGCTTGAATCTTCGGCAATCGCCTGCAAAATAATCGTAAACTCCTCGCCACCGGTTCGATAAAGACTTGCTTCATAAGGGAGTTTAGCAACCACGTCCTCAATACACGCAGCGATTTGCTTCAAAACCGTGTTCCCCATTAAATGACCATAGGTATCATTGATATGCTTAAAGTGGTCAACGTCCATTGCATAGATGGCATAGCGTTTACCAGACTGCCGAAACTGAATGAACCGCGCTTCGAGATCACTGCTAAACATGCGAAAATTACGTAATCCCGTTAAACTATCGTACTTCGCTTCGTGTTCAAAGAGCATTGACGTTGCCGTCATCTTGCTTAATCCACGACTATACTCATAACTCACAACCGATAGAATTAACATTGCGACCAGCTGTCGAACCCAAGATTCAACATCTTGTCCCGGTAACGTTAACGCAGCAATTCTTAAAACAAGCACCGTAACAGTCACAAACGCCACGGCATTGACCCATCGCAATTCAAATATCTGTTTCGCAAATTGATGAATCCCAATTTCGACCAGTACTAGCACCAAGAATAACCCGAACGCGACCGCATTAAACGTACTCATCGCGCTCGATAGCCATAGCGTGGTTAAAACTAGCGTTGTTCCTAATTGCCACTTAGAGCGAACTTGCATCGTTAACCCGTACAACGCAATAATTTCCAGGTTCATGTACGACCAGTGCATTCCCACAAACTCCTTAGATAGAAAGAAGTTCGACCAAGATTCCCCGAATAAAAAGAGCATGACAATAATCCCAAACATAATTTGACAAGCTGTTCGGTGTTTTAAAATAAATTCATTTTTAGACTGTTCCTTGATCCAGATAAATACGGAGATCAAGCCCAACAACACGATGATGTTCGTCACCACGGTGGACACGTAGGAAACCGCCACTAATTGAAAACTCATAGATTAATGTTCCTTTGCTTATGAACTTGAGCACTTACTCACAACGTTTAGCATACCATATAACCGATGGTAAGATAACCTAATCTTTCCAAACACTTCACGTCCCAGTGTATAATTAAGGATAAATGCTTCAAGGAGGTTCCCATCTTGTCACACTTTTCTCGTCGTAAATTACTGGGCTTTCTCGGTGCGCTTTTAATCGTCGTTTTAGCGCTGTGGGGCTGGCAAACTTACTCTCGCCATCATCAGCTAAGCGCCTTTAAGCAACAACATCCCGTCGAAAGCAGCATCGTGATTGGTACCGCCCGAATTACGCCATTTAAAAATCAAATTACAGTGCCCAAATCCGCAACTGGCAGCCAACCGGTTCATTTCCAATTGGCACTGACAACGCCTCGAAATGCCGCTAGTCACCGGGTTGCCGCCCTGACCTTTCAGACAACCGATGCCAAAGCCCAATTACAGTACCGTTATAAAGCCCAAACCGTTCATATTAGCGTTCGCCAGGGTTCGGCTCAGTTGACGAATGTCTATGACTTGAATAGTAGCGGTAGTAAGTTATTACTGACGCATCAACAGTTTAACGGTGCGCCCTCCGCTCGGGTGAAAACGCAATTGCGAACTGAGGCTAAGCGGTATGAGAGTCATTTGAATTGGCTTACCCGGAATGTGTTGTCGTTTGAGAATCAGCGGTTGTTGGCGGAGCGTGTTTCGGGGAAGTAGGGTTTGTTGGTATTGGCGCTAAAAAAACAGGTGATGGGTTGGCATCATCTGTTTTGAGGTTTTTTAAGTTTGAGTTTGCTATGTGCAGTTTTAGATTGTGGTATTTCGTTGTGGCTGATATCACTGAACTGATTTTCTGTCCTTGAGCCGAAACGTGCTCCACAAGGCAGAGAGCTATGTGTAAGGTAACTTCAGTAAAACCGCCCAAAGCCCGGGCGCTTTCACTGAAGTCACCTTACACGTCGCTCTCTAACCGCCTTGTTCCGCACTCTGTGGCTGATATCACTGAACTGCTTTTCTGTCCTCGAGCCGAAACGTGTAAAAAAGGCAAAGAGCTGCATGTAAGCCACTTCCACCACAACTCCCAAAGCCCAGGAGTTATGGCGGAAGTGACTTACACTCCGCTCTTTAACCGCCTTTTTTTACACTCTAAATCTTTTGCTCCACATCCCCAATTTCCACCTTCAGCACCTTACGCACCCACGGGAACTTGGCCTTCATGGCGTCGAATTCAGCGCCGTCTTCGATGAAGCTGCCCTTGCCGTGAATGTGGAATCCGGCGCCTGGGCCTTGGGTGCCTTCAACTTCTTTGGTACCTAACGTTAACGTCACGGTGTTATCCGTTTCAAAATCGTGTTCGATACTGCGCATGCCGGCTGCGGGAGCCAACAAGTAGCCGTCCTTGACCGTTAAGTAGGACATCCAAGTGTTCACGATACTAGCTGGCGCCGCGTTGATCGTTACGATCGTCACAACACCTTCATGTTTGAGTACTTCTTCAAATTTTTCGTTCATCTAAAAATGCCTTCTTTCCAATGTTTGTACCAACCGAACATCAGTACCCTTCCAGTATATCAAATATAACAATATAAAACGATTAAAAAATAGACTATTTTATATTATAATTTTATATAAATTGAGGTGACCTACTTTGAAAATGATTATCGCACCCGCTAAGAAAATGGTGATCGATACCGACACGTTTGCGGTGTTGAGCCAACCAGAGTATTTAGCGGCAACTCAACAGATTTTAGACGTTTTACGCCAGTTTGATTACGAGGCGGCCAAGGCCCTCTGGCACTGCAGCGACAAGCTTGCACGCCTCAACTACCAATGGTTGCAGCAAATGGCACTTAACGACCACCAAACGCCGGCGCTTCTCAGCTATACCGGCATCCAGTACCAGTACATGGCCCCCGACCTCTTCACGGCGCCAGCCCTCGACTACGTTCAGGACAACTTGCGCATTCTCTCCGGCTTTTACGGGATCCTCCGTCCCTTCGATGGCGTAGTCCCTTACCGGCTCGAAATGCAGTCGGCACTATCCGTCAACGGCACACCAAACCTATACGCATTCTGGGGTGATCGCCTTTACCAGTCGCTAAACTTCAACGAAGGTCCCGTGGTCAACCTTGCGTCACAGGAGTATGCCAAAGCCATTCGGCCGTATTTAAAACCTGGTGAACGCTTAGTCGACGTTGTCTTCGGCAGTCTCGTTGATGGTAAATTAAAGACCAAAGCCACCCTCGCTAAAATGGCGCGTGGTGAAATGGTACGCTTCATGGCAGAACATCAAGTCAATGACGTTGCCGAGGTGACTCAGTTTGATCATCCCGACTACCGGTTCGATGAAGCGACCTCAACTGAGGATCACTTAGTCTTTGTCCACAAGTAATGATCACTAAAATAACCGGCATCAAGCGCCTTCCAGACTAAAGGCGCTTAATGCCGGTTATTTATTTGCAAGCCAACCCTAGTCCAAGTCGTAAGGAGTGCTCACAACCTCGAATTAACGCTGTTCATGCTTCTCGGAAACCGGATCAAATAGCTTTACCGGTCGGCCAATGTAATAGCCTTGAATAATATCACAGGGATAGTACTGTTGCACAAAGTCTAATTCGGCAGCCGTTTCGACCCCTTCGATCGCCAACACTTTATGGTGTGAGGCGGCTAGCTCATACCAGTATTTTAGTGCCGGCTCAACCGCTTTGATGTCGTTAAACGGCCGCAAGTTCTGCAGGGCAAACTTGTACTCGTCAACGTAATCATCTAATTGCAGCACCAAGTTGGTTTGGTTATCACCAGTGCCAACGTCATCAACGCAAACCAACAACCCGAGATGTTTAAAATACTGACTGGCGCAAATCAGTTGGTCTGCCGTGACCGTTGGACTATTCCGTTCCGTTAATTCGGTAAACAACCGAATCGACGTCTGTGCTTGAACGCGCGCAACCATCTCCGCATACTGTGGATCAATAAACTGCGTCTGTTCAAGATTAAACGACAAGAGCGTCGTTTCCGCTGGTAAAATTTGTAACGATCTTAATAGTAGCGATTCCAACGTCGTCGCTGAAATGGCTTCAAAATCCTCTGGGAGGATCCAATGGCCGCCGCGATACTCACGAATAAACAGTTCGTACCCGATTGCCAGCTCCTGCCCCTCAGTCATCGAAAACTTTGACTGTCCAAAAAAAGTGAACACCGCACTTCACCCCTTAACGGCTCACTACGAATGAGTTTTGTTAGATTTCACCAATTCTACACTAAAATTATACTTTTTATCGTAACCGGTTACAACCGTCATTTTATGACTAGTTGCCGTTATTTAACCGAATTATTGTATAAACGTCCTCGTATATGCCTTTTTGTAGCAAAATTTATGCATAATCAATCGATTTTAATTTCACTGTTTCTTTACAATTATCATTTCATACCCGAACAATTAGACTATTCATTCAAATTCCGTTTGTATTTAAACAATCTATTATCATCATCATTTATATTAGCTTCATAATGTTTGGCGTATCGTTAATTAACTATCATAATATAACACTCGCAACCCTTTCACAGTTTTTCAGTAATATACAATCGCTTGATTCCTCAAATAACAAAAAAAGCGAAGGCCCCGCTGGATTCCGAATCGAAATCCGCGGGGCCTTCACTTTTTGCGTCCTTTAACACTTAGTCGTCATCAAATGATGTTACTTTTCATCCTTCCGACGCCGTTTGCCAGCTAAACCAAAGGCTGCTAATAAGCTAGCTAACCCAAGGCCAATCAAACCACTCGTTTGCGTTTGATCATCGCTAGTTTGTGGAAGCGTTGCTTGACCATCGGCATCAGTCGCAGCGTTCGCATCCGATTGTGATTGTAACTCATCGGTTGCGGTTGCAGTGGCGTTGGCCTTAGTCGTTACTCCGGTTGACCGTCCAGTTGATGTGCTATCAACCGTATCAGCTTCAACCGTGTTGTTCAACGTGGTTTCGCTATCGCTACCTTGACCCGTTGTCTTGCCAGTTTGACCACCCTTAGTTGCTGAAGTGGTCTTGCCTGACTTAACGGTCGTATCGTTAGCTTGGTCGGTCGTAGTTGCATTTGGCGTGGTACCCGTTGTCGCGTTTGCATCACCATCAGTTGTTGCATCGTCAGGCGCTGCCGGTACCGTGGCAACCGGAATAGCAACCGTTCCTTGCGTCGTATTGCCGTTAGCGTCCGTTACCATCACGGCTAACTTAGAAGCGCTCATGCTTACTGGTAAGTTCGTAAACGTGAATTTACCATCCGTCCCGGCGGTTACCGTGTGACTCGTGCCATTGCCATCGGTGATTGTCACCGTAGCACCCGGCGTGGTCGTACCGGTCACCGTGGCAGTGCCGTTGTAGTTAGTCCCATCAGGCAACGTCAGTACTGGCGCCGCCGGAACCGTCACCTTAACTTCACTGTGGTTGCCAGCAGCATCCGTTACCGCCACCGTCAACTCACCACCATCGGTAGAAACAACCACGTTTGGTAGTGTAAATGCACCAGTGTCATCGGCGACAACCGTGTGGACGTTACCGTTAGCATCCGTTACCGTGACAGTTGCGCCAGGAGTGGTCGTACCGCTGATTGTAGTAGCGCCATTGGTATTTACCGCTGGAGTCGTTGTAACCGTTGGAATGCCAGCTACCGTAACTTCAGTTGCAGCGCTGTTGCCATCCTTATCGGTCGTCGTAATCGTCAGCTTACCACCATCAGTCCCCGTTGGCACATCAACCGTGTAGTTACCGTTGTCGTCAACTGTTGCTGGATACTGTTTGCCGGCTTCATCGGTAACAACGACCGTGTTGCCAGGAACAGTTGTCCCACTGATTGTTGTCGTGCCATCCGTGTTCTTGGCTGGATCAGTGGTTAAGGTTGGCGTGCCGGCAACATCGACTTCGGTACTCTTGCTGTTGCCGTCCGTGTCAGTCGTCTTGACCGTTAACTTACCACCATCCGCATCCACTGGGACGTCGACCGTGTAGTTGCCGTTGTCGTCAACTGTTGCTGGGTATTCCTTACCGGCTTCATCAGTGATGACAACCGTGTTACCTGGGGTGGTTGTCCCACCAATCGTTGCCGTACCGTTGTCGTTCGTTACTGGGTTAGTGGTCAAGGTTGGGGTTCCGGCGACATCGACTTCGGTACTCTTGCTGTTGCCGTCAGTATCGGTCGTCTTTACCGTTAACTTACCACCATCGGCATCTACTGGGACATCAACCGTATAGTTGCCGTTGTCGTCAACCGTAGCTGGGTATTCTTTGCCGGCTTCATCAGTTACAACCACTGTGTTACCTGGTTCAGTTTTACCCGTTACTGTCGTTGTGCCATCGATGTTCTTGGCTGGATCCGTCGTTAATGCTGGTGTACCGGCGACGTCTACTTCGGTACTCTTACTGTTTCCGTCAGTATCGGTCGTCTTAACGGTTAATTTGCCACCGTCTGCGTCTACCGGAACGTCGACTGTATAGTTACCGTTATCGTCAACCGTAGCTGGGTATTCTTTACCAGATTCATCGGTCACAACGACCGTGTTGCCTGGTTCGGTCGTACCCGTTACTGTGGTTGTGTCGTCTACGTTCTTCGCTGGATCAGTCGTTAATGCTGGCGTACCGGCAACGTCTACTTCGGTACTCTTACTGTTACCATCCGTGTCAGTCGTTTTGACGGTTAACTTGCCACCATCGGCATCTACTGGAACGTCGACTGTGTAGTTACCGTTATCGTCAACCGTAGCCGGGTATTCCTTGCCAGATTCATCAGTCACAACTACTGTATTACCTGGTCCTGTCGTACCTGTTACCGTCGTTGTACCATCGATGTTCTTGGCTGGGTCCGTCGTTAATGCTGGTGTACCGGCTACATCGACCTCGGTACTCTTACTGTTACCATCTGTATCGGTCGTCTTGACCGTCAACTTACCACCGTCGGCATCAACTGGGACATCGACCGTGTAGTTACCGTTATCGTCAACCGTGGCTGGATATTCTTTACCAGTTTCATCAGTCACAACAACCGTGTTGCCCGGTTCAGTTTTACCCGTTACCGTCGTTGTACCATCGATGTTCTTGGCTGGATCAGTCGTTAACGCTGGCGTACCCGCAACATCTACTTCGGTACTCTTACTGTTACCATCCGTATCAGTCGTTTTGACGGTTAACTTACCACCATCGGCATCTACTGGAACGTCGACTGTGTAGTTACCGTTGTCGTCAACCGTAGCGGGGTATTCCTTACCGGCTTCATCAGTCACAACAACTGTGTTGCCCGGTTCAGTTTTACCCGTTACTGTCGTTGTACCGTCAATGTTCTTCGCTGGATCAGTGGTCAACGCTGGCGTACCCGCAACATCTACTTCGGTACTCTTACTGTTACCATCCGTGTCAGTCGTTTTGACGGTTAACTTGCCACCGTCTGCGTCCACTGGCACATCGACTGTGTAGTTTCCATCCGCATCAACTTCGGCTGGGTATTCTTTGCCGGTTTCATCAGTGACTACCACTGTGTTACCTGGTTCAGTTTTACCCGTTACCGTCGTTGTACCATCGATGTTCTTGGCTGGATCCGTCGTTAATGCTGGCGTACCGGCAACGTCTACTTCGGTACTCTTGCTGTTGCCATCAGTGTCGGTTGTCTTTACCGTCAACTTGCCACCATCCGCATCAACTGGGACATCGACCGTGTAGTTACCATCCGCATCAACTGTAGCTGGATATTCCTTGCCAGATTCATCAGTCACAACGACCGTGTTGCCTGGTTCGGTCGTACCCGTTACTGCGGTTGTGCCGTCTACGTTCTTCGCTGGATTAGTCGTTAACGCTGGGGTCCCGGCGACGTCTACTTCGGTACTCTTGCTGTTGCCATCAGTGTCGGTTGTCTTTACCGTCAACTTGCCACCATCCGCATCAACTGGAACGTCGACTGTGTAGTTACCATCCGCATCTACTTCGGCTGGGTATTCCTTGCCAGATTCGTCAGTGACTACCACTGTATTGCCCGGTTCAGTTTTACCCGTTACCGTCGTTGTACCGTCTACGTTCTTCACTGGATCAGTCGTCAACGCTGGGGTCCCTGCTACATCAACATCAGTACTCTTACTGTTGCCGTCAGTATCGGTCGTCTTGACCGTTAACTTACCACCATCGGCATCCACTGGAACATCGACTGTGTAGTTACCATTATCGTCAACCGTAGCTGGGTATTCTTTACCGGCTTCGTCAGTTACAACAACTGTGTTGCCTGGTTCGGTCGTACCCGTTACCGCGGTTGTGCCGTCTACGTTTTTGGCTGGATCAGTCGTTAACGCTGGGGTCCCGGCGACGTCTACTTCGGTACTCTTGCTGTTGCCATCAGCGTCGGTTGTCTTTACCGTCAACTTGCCACCATCCGCATCAACCGGGACATCGACCGTGTAGTTACCATCCGCATCAACTGTAGCTGGATATTCCTTGCCGGCTTCATCAGTCACAACAACTGTGTTGCCTGGTTCGGTCGTACCCGTTACCGTTGCAGTTTCATCTACGTTGGCAGCTGGAGCCACAGTCAGCGCTGGGGTCCCGGCGACGTCTACTTCGGTACTCTTACCGTTACCATCCGTGTCAGTCGTTTTGACGGTTAACTTGCCACCATCGGCATCCACTGGAACGTCGACCGTGTAGTTACCATCCGCATCAACTGTAGCTGGATATTCCTTACCGGCTTCATCAGTCACAACAACTGTGTTGCCTGGTTCTGTCGTACCCGTTACCGTTGCAGTTTCATCTACGTTGGCAGCTGGAGCCACAGTCAGCGCTGGGGTCCCGGCGACATCTACTTCAGTACGCTTACTGTTACCAGCAGCATCAGTAGCTTTCACCGTCAATTTACCGCCATCAGCGCCGACTGTTACTGGAACAGTGTAGTTACCACTGCCATCGACCGTTGCCGTGTACGTATTGCCATCGGCATCCGTCACGGTTACGGTGCTACCTGGTGTTGTGGTCCCGGTAACGGCAGTCGTGCCGTCAACGTTCTTAGCATCATCTGGGGTCAAATCCGGTGTAGCGGCAACCGTTACATCCTTGGTCGTCACGTTACCCGTTGGATCAGTAGTCGTCACTGTCAGCTTGCCACCATCAGTTCCAACTGTTACCGGAACAGTGTAGTTGCCATCGGCATCGACTGTGGCTGGGTAGTTATTACCCGCCTCATCGGTCACAACGACGGTGCTACCTTTTGGCGTAGTCCCTGTGATCGTTGTCTCGCCATCCGTGTTGATTGGTGTCGTTATCGTCACTTCTGGTGTTGCTGGTACCGTCACCGTGGTTACCGTGCTGTTGCCAGCCGGATCAGTAGTCGTCATCGTCAGTGGTTCACCTTCAGCGATGGTTGCCACAGTCGCAAAGCTGAATTTGCCATCAGCATCCGCCGTTGTTGTTACAGTTTGACCATCGTGATCCACTAACTGGACTGTTGCGCCCGGAGTCGTCGTTCCTGTAACCGCTGCGTTGTTATCCTGGTTCGTGACTTGCAAAATTGTCACCATTGGCGTACTGTCCGCAGTCAACTTCTTGCTGGTGCTGTTACCATCAGCATCGGTCGTCTTAACGGTCAAGTCACCGCCATTAGTGCCAACCGGTACATCCACCGTGTAACTGCCGTCAGCTTTGACCGTTACTGGATAAACCTTGCCAGCATCATCAGTTACCGTGACCGTGTTACCGGCATCAGTGGTACCAGCTACCGTAACGTTTCCATTCGCGTTAACGATTGGTGCAGTTGTTAAAGCTGGCGTTGGGTCCGCCGTAACGTCCTTGCTGGTGATGTTGCCATCAACATCCGTGGTCTTAACTGTTAGTGAGCCACCGTCAGTCCCAACTGGTACATCCACCGTGTAGTTACCATCGGCGTCAACTGTTGCTGTGTAACTGTTGTTGCCATCAGTTACCGTCACGGTTGAACCTGGCGTGGTCGTACCCGCAACTGTAGTTGTACCATCCGTGTTTTTAAGATCATTAGTTGTTAAATCCGGTGTTTTGGCTACCGTGATGGCTTGGGTTGTGGCGTTGCCGGCACCGTCGTCAGATTTAACGGTTAAGGTTGCGGCGTCGGTCCCGACTGGTACATCGACCGTGTAGTTACCTTTATCATCAACTGTTGCTTTGTAGCTCTTGTCGCCGTCAGTTACCGTCACCGTTGAGCCCGGCGTTGTTGTACCAGTTACCGTTGTTGTTCCATTGACGTTTTTCGCGTCATTCGTAGTCAACGTTGGCGTCTTCGCTACCGCAACATCTTGTGTTGTGGCGTTGCCGTCACCATCGTCAGATTTAACGGTTAAGGTTGCGGCGTCGGTTCCGACTGGAACATCGACCGTGTAGTTACCTTCATCATCAACCGTAGCCGCATAACTCTTGTCACCATCGGTTACTGTAACCGTTGAACCTGGTGTAGTAGTACCAGTTACCGTTGTCGTACCGTTGACGTTCTTGGCATCATTAGTCGTCAACGCTGGGGTACCAGCTACTGCAACGTCCTTAGTTGTAGCGTTGCCGGCACCATCAGCGGTTTTAACAGTTAAGGTCGTGGCGTCAGTTCCAACCGGAACATCTACCGTGTAGTTACCTTGATCATCAACCGTAGCCGTATAACTCTTGTCGCCATCGGTTACCGTGACTGTCGAGCCCGGCGTCGTGGTACCTGTTACTGTTGTCGTACCGTTGATGTTTTTAGCATCGTTAGTCGTCAATGCTGGGGTACCAGCTACCGCAACGTCTTTGGTTGTGGCGTTACCGGCACCATCATCAGACTTAACGACCAAGTTCGTTGCATTCGTCCCGACTGGAATATTAACCGTGTAGTTACCTTCATCATCAACTGTGGCTTTGTAGCTCTTGTCGCCATCGGTTACTGTAACTGTTGATCCTGGCGTTGTTGTACCAGTTACCGTTGTTGTGCCGTTAACGTTCTTAGCATCATTAGTAGTCAACGCTGGCGTGCCCGCTACCGCAACGTCTTTGGTTGTGGCGTTACCGGCACCATCATCAGACTTAACTACCAAGTTTGTTGCACTGGTTCCGACTGGAATATTAACCGTGTAGTTACCTTCATCATCAACTGTGGCTTTGTAGCTATTATCGCCATCAGTTACTGTGACCGTTGAGCCTGGCGTGGTCGTACCCGTTACCGTTGTCGTACCGTTGACGTTCTTGGCATCATTAGTAGTCAACGCTGGGGTACCAGCTACTGCAACGTCTTTGGTTGTGGCATTGCAACTACCATCATCAGTCTTAACGACCAAGTTCGTTGCATCGGTTCCGACTGGAATGTTAACCGTGTAGTTACCTTCATCATCAACCGTAGCCGTGTAGCTCTTATCACCATCGGTTACCGTGACTGTCGAGCCCGGCGTGGTCGTACCCGTTACCGTTGTTGTGCCGTTAACGTTCTTAGCATCATTCGTGGTCAATGCTGGGGTACCAGCTACTGCAACGTCCTTAGTTGTGGTATTGCCGTTGCCATCATCAGTCTTAACAGTTAAGGTTGTCGCATCCGCCCCGACTGGAACGTTTACCGTGAAGTTACCTTTATCATCAACCGTAGCCGTATAACTCTTGTCGCCGGCAGTTACCGTCACTGTCGATCCCGGTGTCGTAGTACCTTTTACCGTTGTCGTACCGTTAACGTTCTTGGCGTCATTAGTAGTTAAATCCGGTGCTTTCGCTACCACAATGTCTTTCGATGTCGTGTTACCACCAGCATCGGTCGTTTTAACCGTTAACGTACCGCCGGCAGTTCCAACTGGTACATTAGTTAACCTATAGGTACCATCTGGATCAACCGTTACGTTGTGGGTGTCACCGTTACCATCAGTAATCACTACTGTGGTGCCGGCCGTTGCAGTACCCGTTACCGTTGTCGTACCATTGTTATTTACTACTGGATCTGCAGTCAACGTTGGGGTTGCTGGTACAGTCACATCCGTGCGCTTCGTGTTGCCAGCTGCATCAGTTGTGGCGACTGTAATCTTGCCGCCAGTTGTAGCAACTGGAACATCATTCAAGCTATAGCTCCCATCTGGGTCAACTGTTACATCGTGCGTGTCACCATTGCCATCAGTAACGACTACTGTTGTCCCTGGCGTCGCCGTACCTTTTACTGTCGTGGTACCGTTGTTGTTCACTACTGGGTCTGCAGTCAACGCTGGGGTTGCCGGTACCGTTACATCCGTGCGCTTCGTATTGCCAGCTGCATCAGTTGTAGCTACTGTAACTTTGCCACCATCTGTAGCAACTGCCACATTGTCTAAGCTATAGGTGCCATCTGGGGTCACCGTAACATCATGGCTATCGCCATTACCGTCAGTAACGACTACTGTTGAACCTGGCGTTGCCGTACCCGTTACCGTCGTCGTCCCGTTATTGTTAGTCACTGGATCAGTGGTTAATGATGGCGTTGCCGGTACCGTTACTTCGGTACTCTTTGTGTTTCCAGCTGCATCAGTTGTGGCGACTGTAACCTTGCCACCGTCTGCTGAAACTGGCACATCAGCCAAACTATAAGTGCCATCTGGCTTAACTG